>CAZJWI010000043.1:0-3091 GCA_964549485.1 uncultured Flavobacteriaceae bacterium | reverse complement strand
GAAAAACCTCAGTAACAGGTTTATGAATAACAATGGCTCTGGAAACATCATATTTTTTTGGCCCTATGGCAGCAAGTATAATGATAAGTGCGAGAAGTCCGGCTAGTATATAAATTGCGATTAACATAGTTCAAAATGGTTTCGGTTGTAGTTAAATGTACAAAAAATACATATGCCACCTGCTTTATACGTCTGATCATCAATTAATTAAAAAGCGCGCTTAGCAAACAAAAGATTTAGTCTTTTGATGGCTTAAATGTCTTTTTCCATCGCTCGATGATACTATCAGCATCCTTAATCATCTTTCTGGTCCACTCCATCTGTTTGTTAAAATAGTCTACATCAGACAATTGCCAATCTACTTCTGAAGCCTTTAATGTACTGCTAAGATGCTGCAGGGTAATAGCAGCAGAAACCGAAATATTTAAACTCTCCGTAAAACCAACTGTAGGTATATAGATATAATCATCGGCCTGTTCTAATACGACATCACTAAGCCCTTGGGTCTCTCTTCCAAAAAAGATAGCAGCCTTGGCGCTTATGTCAAACTCAGACAATGGATATGCCTTTTTATGAGGAGTGGTAGCCACAATTCGATAACCTTGTTCTCGCAAATGGCTTATGCAATCTTGGGCACTACTATGACGGGCAACATCTACCCACTTTTGTGCACCCATCGCGATTTCTCGATCTATTCGTTTGGTGTTTACCTCTTCAATGACATGTAGTTGTTGTATTCCAAAAGACTCGCATGAACGTATTACTGCCGATGTATTGTGCAGCTGATATACATCTTCAACCGCTACGGTAAGGTGCTGTGTGCGCTGGCCTAAAACCTTCTCGAATAAGGCAACACGTCTAGGCGTCAAAAATGATTGAAGGTAGGTGAGTAATTCGTTTTCCAAAGAATGAATTGTTTTAAAGAATCTAAACTAAGAATTCTTCCAGAAAGCGGCTCTGGTTTGGATACAATTCTTTGTAAAATTTATTAGCTTAGACTAGAAATAGTAAATTTATGTTAGTTTATGAGTCACAAGAGTTCTTCAAAAGTAGTTGTGCTTAGCGGGGCTGGAATAAGCGCCGAAAGCGGTATCAAAACTTTTAGAGATGCTGATGGGCTTTGGGAAGGTCACCAGGTCATGGAGGTGGCATCTCCCGAGGGCTGGTATGCCAATCCCGAACTCGTCTTGTCCTTTTACAATGCCCGTCGAAAACAATTATTGGAGGTTACCCCAAATCAAGCACATAAGGCCCTAGTCACACTAGAGCAGCAATATGATGTTGATATTATCACACAAAATGTTGATGATCTTCACGAGCGTGCTGGGAGTAGTAAAGTGACTCATTTACACGGGGAGCTATTAAAAGTAAGAAGTACATATGATCCCAACTTGGTATTAGAGTGGCATAAAGATTTACAACTTGGAGATTTTTGTAAGCACCAACATCAACTTAGACCACACATAGTATGGTTTGGAGAAGAAGTACCGCAATTAGAAAAAGCTGCTTCCCTGGTATCTAAGGCAGATTATATCATCATCGTAGGTACTTCAATGCAGGTATATCCTGCTGCAGGTTTAATAGATTTCGCGAAAGCGGATGTACAACTCTACTTTGTCGATCCTAAACCAGCCATTTCTTATAGACCAAATCTTAAAATTTACCAAGAAAAAGCCACCACAGGTATCCCTAAAGTGGTCTCAGCATTAATGAAGTAAAAACCAGCCTATTGTGGTATTGCTTTTAAATCGTAAGTGGTACGAACGGCTTTGGCCCAAGTGATCATTGCCTCAATTTGATCTGCCGTCAAATTGGCCTCTTCATGGGTCCAGGTGTAGGAGTTTAAAGGCATTTCTTTTTCTTCTACTTCTTCGATTAATTCGTCCAGCTTATGGTCTTTGCGCTTTAGTGAATACTCTGACCACTTTGAAAAATCCAAGTGTTTTTTACCGTCCTCAATATGCTCGTCAAGCCAAAATGAAACAGGAGCCACGTTGGCATACCATGGATAATTGGTGTGGTCACTGTGACAATCAAAACAACTCCCTTCTAATATGGCTTTAACCTCTGCTACTGGTTTGGTCTCCTCCATAAAAGCAGTCACATTAGCATACCCATTTTCAGATTCATTTCTCTCTGGCCCAAAAAACTGTAGTACAACAAGTACAATTAAAGCGAGTATCAGAAAACGTTTGATCCATTTCATTTTTTACTAATTTTAGAGTCGAAATTTACGAAAACAAAGTGACATCTCAAGCCTTTTATCAATCGCTGAACTATGTTAATCACAGTCGGGAAAAACGCAAGTACTATTGCCAATTAGTAATTGCTAATCCTGACTATTTGAACGATCTATTTGACATTATAGCAGCGGTGAAAGATCCTATCTCCTGCCGTGCTGCTTGGGTGTTAGAATTTGTTTGCAAAAGTGATCTGTCATTAGTATTTCCTCATTTGGATCGCTTCACAGCCTTATTACCAGTAGTTGAGCAGGATGCTGCAATTAGACCTATGGCTAAAATTTGTGAGTATCTGTGTTTATCATATTACAAGAATAAAGTGCCACTTACTCGTCAAGTGGTACAGCCTACACATAAAGAACAGTGGGTGGCTGCGGGTTTTGATTGGCTTATTACCGATCAAAAAGTAGCTGTGCAGGCCTATACCCTCACCTGCTTGTTCTATCTTGGCACAGACTACGATTGGGTACATCCTGAACTTTTGCGCATTATGGAAGATAATTATGCAAGCGCGACCCCAGCCTTTAAGGCAAGATGTAGACATATCTTTACAGCAATCCAGAAATATCGCTCTAATCAAAAATTCTAGTGCTAGTTTTCCGTCTCTCGCAGTAATACTTTTTATAACCCCAGCTACCTAATTAACCCTACTGCCTATCATCATAACACATCCAACGCTTCCGCGAAACCGACCATAGGGAGGTTCACGACCGCAGGGAGAGCGCAGCGGTAAACCGAGCGAAGCGAGGTTCACGACCGTTAGGGAGAGTGAAACGGTAAATCGAGCGAAGCGAGATTCACGACCGCAGGGAGAGCGCAGCGGTAAACCGACCATAGGGAGGTTCACGACC
>CAZJWI010000042.1:0-12039 GCA_964549485.1 uncultured Flavobacteriaceae bacterium | reverse complement strand
CATATGGGCAATCTGACGATCTGCAAAACCGCGTTGTTTGGCTTCTAATAAAAGTTCTCTAGGTAAGCTATCAATATTATAGGTAGAAATTTCTTTCTCCATCGTATATAGCTCTTCATACTGCTTTAAGAACCACATATCGATTTTTGTAATCTCATGGATACGACTCAACGGAATACCCATTTGAATGGCGTCATAGATTACAAATACTCTATCCCAACTGGCATAAGTAAGTTTTTGTATGATTTGATCATAATCCTTGTAACCCTTACCATCGGCACCTAGCCCATTGCGTTTAATTTCTAAAGATTGGGTAGCCTTATGAAGCGCCTCTTGGAACGAGCGACCTATTCCCATCACCTCTCCCACAGATTTCATCTGTAAGCCCAAACGGCGATCACTACCTTCAAATTTGTCAAAATTCCAACGTGGGATTTTGACGATCACATAATCGAGCGTAGGCTCAAATAATGCAGAGGTAGACTTGGTAATTTGATTATCTAATTCATCGAGATTGTAACCTATAGCAAGCTTTGCAGCAATTTTAGCGATAGGATATCCCGTTGCCTTAGATGCCAATGCAGACGAACGAGAAACTCGAGGGTTAATTTCTATGGCGATAATTTGTTCTTCGTTGTCAGGATTGACCGCAAATTGCACATTACATCCTCCCGCAAAATCACCTATACTACGCATCATATGAATAGCCATATCACGCATTTTTTGGTAGGTCACATCCGAGAGGGTCATAGCGGGTGCTACTGTGATAGAATCACCGGTATGAATCCCCATAGGGTCCATATTCTCAATGGCACAGATAATGACTACGTTATCATTATTATCTCGTAACAATTCTAACTCGTATTCTTTCCACCCAATAAGTGCCTTATCGATCATCACCTCGTGTATAGGTGATGTCTCCAAACCTCTGGTGAGCAATTCGTCAAACTCTTCTTCTTTGTAAACAAAAGAGGCCCCAGCTCCCCCAAGAGTGTACGAAGCGCGTATCACTAAAGGAAATCCAAACTCCTGAGCGATTTCTTTTCCTTTTAAATAAGAATTAGCAGTGGCCTGAGGTGCCATCTCAATTCCTATTTTTAACATTAACTCTCTAAACTGTTCTCTGTCTTCGGTAATATTGATCGCATCAATATCAACACCGATGATATCGACTCCAAAATCTTCCCATATTCCTTTTTCGTCTGCCTCAATACACAGATTTAGTGCAGTTTGTCCTCCCATAGTAGGAAGTACTGCATCAATTTCAGGATGCTTTTTAAGAATTTCGACTATAGACTTCGTATTCAAAGGCAACAAATAGACATGATCTGCCATTGAAGGATCTGTCATAATTGTGGCTGGGTTCGAATTGATCAGTATCGTCTTGATTCCGTCTTCGCGTAGCGAGCGCAAAGCCTGAGAACCAGAATAATCAAATTCGCAAGCTTGCCCAATAATAATAGGGCCTGAACCAATTAGAAGAATAGTTTTTAGTTTGTTGTCTTTAGGCATGGAGTCGCAATTTTATTTTCTCGTTAAATTTAGGAACTCAAAGGGTATAAAAAAAGGTGTTACTTACAAAAAGTAACACCTTATATGAACATATTAGTATGTCATTATTTTTTATGTCTGATTTCAGAAGATACACTGATTTTCTTTCTTCCTTTTGCACGACGTCTCGCTAAGACCTTACGACCATTAGCACTAGCCATACGCTCTCTGAATCCGTGCTTATTTCTTCTTTTTCTCTTTGACGGTTGAAACGTTCTTTTACTCATTGTGTATCTTCTTTTTGACCCGGTTTAGGTCTACAAATTATCTTATTTGATTCCTGCTTTAAAAGCCGGGTGCAAATATACAACAACTTTTTACTTCTCCAAGTGCTTAATATAAATATTTTATTATCCTTTTTAGTACCTTTGTGGGCCAATTTAAAAAACAATTCATGTTTCAAAGATCCCTCCAACTTATCGCCCTTTTCCTCCTTACCCAATGGAGTGTAGCTCAAACCAATTTGAGATACAATTTGGAAGTAGGCGAAACTTTTACGGTAGCACAAACCGCAAAGCAAACCATCACTCAAGAAATTCCTGGGATGACTCAAATTATCATAAATGATTTGAGCGGTACTATGCGCTTTACGGTAACTGCCGTTACTGATACCTTGACCACCCTAGAAATGACCTTTCAAAAATTTGCGTTAAAAATGTCTTCTCCACAATTGGGAACATTAATGGAAATAGACACCGAGAATGAAGAGACTGCAGAAAGTACAGAGTCAAAAATCTTTCAAGGAATGCTTCATAAGGCTGTTTATATTGAAATGAAGCCCACCGGAGAAATCGTCAACATCAAGGATGCCGACGCCATTATCAACGGTATGGTTTCCAACCTTGGACTAGAAGATCCAGCTATGGTGGCTCAAATGAAGAAAGAGTTAGAAAAAGAATGGAGTGCCGATTCTTTGGCAAAGAGCTTTGAACAAATGACTTTTAATTACCCAGACGCCGCCGTTGTTCAAGGAGGTTCTTGGAATAATGCCTTTATTGGAAAAGGCAATGTAAATGCTAAAAACACCTGGACTTTAGATGAGGTTTCTGATGAGGCTATAGCGATAAGTGGTGATGCTACTATCGAAATGGATCTTACGAATCCGCAAATTCAAATGGTCTTAACAGGATCACAACAAACATCGCTACGTGCGCTGCCCAATGGCTTCCCTAACACTATGGAGGTAAAAACTTTTGCGGCAGGAGATGCCTCCACGCCACAATTACCAGGACAAACTATCCCAACCAAACTAGAATCAACGACTACCTATACCCTATTATAATATGTTCAATAAGAATATTAAACTGGTTCTTGCCATAGCTTCAATAGCAACAGCTGTATGGCAGTTTACAGAAAATGAAATTGGCAATGGCATCATGCTTATTTTGCTTGCCGCCATATTTGTTCTTCTATATTTTAAAAACGAAATCATCATTTTGGCATTTCTCAGATTGAGAAAACAAGATTTTCCTGGTGCCCAGAAGTGGTTGTCCAAAATAAAGGATCCCAAAGCAGCTCTGGTCAAAAAGCAACAAGGCTATTACTATTACCTCCAAGGTCTAATGGTGGCACAAACCGATATGAATCTGGCGGGTAAACATTTTAGAAAAGCTATCGATTTGGGGCTTTCTATGAGTGCCGATTTGGCTATGGCCAAAATTAATCTTGCCGGAATCGCCATGACCAAGAACAGAAAACGCGAAGCCGAGCAACTTTTGCGAGAAGCCAAAAAGCATGACAAGCACAATATGCTGGCCGATCAAATAAAGATGATGGAAACCAACATGAAACGAGCTGGGAGTCAACCCAAACAACAGTACGGAGGTGGGCGTAAAGGACGTGGAGGATTCAGGAGATAATGCCAATCAGTAAGTATTAAAGTGCTATTTTAACGCGCTTGAACTCGTTGATAAAGCGTTATTTAGCCTTAAAAGTAGTGCCGCTACGCCCCCTAATTGTGTCAATCGACCCAATTTATCTCCTCTTGAGCGAAAATATTTTTTCATGCTAAAAAGCAATTCTATGTTTGTAGTATAGCTTTTATGCTTATGGCAAAAACACTACTAATCACTCTTTTAATTATAACCAGCGTGGCACAGGGACAATCTAACAAGATTTTCTTCTCTGAGTCACTAGACGTTTATTTGCCTAAATATATACAAGAGGCCGAAGAAGCCATCCGCAATAAACAGCAAGACAAAGTCGAGTTACTTTTTAAAGCTTTTGTTGATAATGCCCTCAAGGGCACCTATATGAATGATTTTCAGGCTAGGAATCTCAGCAAAAATCAAAAGAACTTCTCTGATTTTGAAAAGCCAATTGTCTTACTCACTTTTTCGGCTTGGTGCATCCCTAGCAAAGGTGAATTGCCTGCCTTGAATGATCTGGCTAAGCAATACGGTAAAGAAATTGACATCGTTGTCTTGTTTTGGGACGATTACAAAACGGTACGTAAAGCTACCAGAGATTTTCACAGAAACATCAATGTGCTTTACGTAGATGAGGCCGAAAACACCAATGTTCACATCATTAGAAACCTCAAACACTCTCTAGGTTTGCCTTTAGTCTTTACCTTAAATTCTAAGAAGGAAATAATCAATATTCAGCGTCGCATTGCCAATCGCATGAATGATTCTATGGATACTGCCTTTGAAGAGAATCACAAATTATTAAAGGATAATATTACCCAACTCCTCTTTCACGAATCCAAACTCAATCTCACTCCTGTAGCTTCGTACTAAGCGAGTTTTCGACAAGCATTTTTACCGCGATAATAATCAGAATGATCGCAAAAATACGTTTGAGCATCCGCTGATCAACATTGATAGCTATTTTTGAGCCAAAGAATCCTCCAATGACAAAGAATACGGCTATCACCCCTGCATAGCGCCAATTGACAAATCCTTCTTGATAATAGGCATAGGCCGCGAGCATTGTGACCGGAACAGCTAAGACAGCGAGACTGGTTCCTTGAGCCTCATGCTGAGAAAAGCCTAAAAAGAAAATCATCAAGGGAATCATAATTACGCCACCCCCTACACCCATTACTCCGCTTAGAAGTCCAGCTAATAATCCGATGATGATGAGAGAAATGATAACAGTTGCATTCATAATGGTCGTTTTGATAAATAGTTAAAGTAAGTATGTGGCAGGTAGTCTATAAAAAAAGGAAACGAGTGCTCACACTCGCTTCCCGCTGCTTAGAAATTGTTTTCTTCGCATTAGTTTCCTAAGGTATAGGTACCCTCTTTTGGAATGTCAATATAATATTGCTTACGTGATTTATTGTTTAAATGTGGCTCTCTCAACCAGGGATTATGAATCTTTAAAATTTTGTAATTGAGACCATAACCCTCGGCAAACTTGACAAAATCTGTCACAGCTGTATCCACGCCTACTTTATAGGTTTCTATAGGCGGGTACAAATCATCCTGAGTAAAATTAAAACCATATTTGGCAGGATGCTTCATGATTTCTTTTAAAGCGATAATCCTAAAGACATAGCGTCCAGTTTCTTCTCCTAATAACAAGTCATAATAATCATCTACATTTTGACTTTTCATTCTTCTGGCTACCCCAGCATTGCCTGCATTATAGGCTGCTGCCGCAGCTGTCCAGCTCCCAAAGCGCTCTTTGGATTTTTTTAAGTATTCACAGGCTACTCGTGTAGACTTTTCGATGTGATAACGCTCATCCACATTATCATTTACTTCTAGCCCATACTCTCTAGCCGTTCCTTTTAATATTTGCCAGAAGCCTGTAGCTCGCGCAGGTGAGACTGCCTGGGTAAGGCCACTTTCAATGACTGCCAGATATTTTAAATCGTCGGGCACTCCTTCTTCCTTTAAAATGGGTTCTATAATAGGGAAATATTTGTTGGCGCGTTTAAAGAGTAATAAGGCATTAGACTGCCAATAGGTATTGACCAATAATTCTCTATCCATACGCTCTCGAATGTCCGGATTGGACACTGGAACTGCCTCTCCCGCAAAATTGAGCCCTTCTGGCATAGGTAAGGCATAGACATTATAATCATTGAGCATTTTCTTAGAACCACTGTAAGATTCATCAGGGGTTAGATTGCCACGCTCTTGCTGGTTGCTCGCCGGGGCTTGTGTTGCATTAATAATAAAGCCTGCCACTATCACAACGGCAAGACTTACACCTAATTTTTGTATCGTTTTCATAAGCTTCTTCATTTAGAATCAAGATAATCATTTTCAATTAGTTCTGGAAGATTTTTGTTAAACCATTTGGCACGAGTTATCACCATAATATGGGTGCCTCCCTTAATAACCAATGGGTCTTGTATATAGCGTATCGGAAAGACAGGATCTGCATCTCCATGGATGTGTATGATGCCTTCAGGTGGGCTCTGCTGATCCCAACATACCATTTCCTTAATAGCCCAGCTCAAATACCGTTTATCGTTCATAGACAGGTATTTTTGATATAAGGCCACCCTATTCTTAATCGATTCTCCAAAAGCATATTTGGCGAGGGTATCCACATCCTCAATTAATCGAGTAGGGATGAGCTTGTACAGTTTTAGCTTTCGCGAAAGCTTCATACGTCGAGGCAACTCGTATTTGGTTTTGACACTGCTTACAATAATCAACTTGCGCAGCTTTAGAAATTGTGCCATTTCTTGTACAAGTACCCCACCAAAGCTAACCCCTAACAATACGCTGTGATCGTGGGTCACCTTTTGAGCCATTCGCCTAGCATAGGAAGATAGTGATTCTTGTTTCTCCGGAATGATCCATTCTAAAAGATGTATACTATACTGATCGGGAGGTAAATGGATATGTTCAAATATGGATGGATTGGCAGCCATGCCGGGCATCAGGTACAGATGCGTCATGTGTTTAGTTCTAAGGGTTTAACGATTATACAGCTGTCTATTTCGGTATTTTTTTGTACATTTGCAACATCTTAATAAGAAATTCTCATGTTTTCAATAAAATTTTTAACGCAAATGCGTTTCCTCCCTAAATTATAAGAGAATTTTGACCACCGCTTAATATACTTTAATACCCTAATATATTTTGAAATTTATGGAAGCAATGACCGGAATCGAATTGACAGACAATGAATTCTTGAGACAATTTGAGGCAACTATTGATGGAAAGTTAGCCAAAATGGAATACTCGTCTCAGGAGAGAAAAATCTTCCTAACCAAAATTGTGATGCCCGAAGGTACAGAAAATCATATGAATGATTTTATCGTTGCCGTTTTTAATGAAGTCGAAGATCGCAATATCAGTTTAGTTCCTACCTCTCCAGAAGTGGCTAAATTTATGCGTTCTAATAGACGTAAGTACAAAAAATTACTTCCTGTTGGAATTAATATCTAAATTCACAGACTAATACTAAACATGAAAAGCCACTCCTGGGGAGTGGCTTTTTAATATTATATGCGTTCTAGTGAGCTACAGGGAGAGCTGCAAAATCAAATCGCACCATACCATCGGCGTCAATATGAGTGAGATTAACCTGATGTATAGTATTGACCAGCTCAGGATTCCAGGGTGCTTTTACTTTGACATAGTTTTCTGTAAATCCATGAATATAGCCTTCTTTGTTTTCACCTTCAAATAACACCTTCTTTTCTTTACCCAGTTGAGACTGGTAGAAGGCACGACGTTTCTTTGCAGACAATCCACGTAACATTTTGCTACGTTTAGATCGAATCTTTTTGGGCACTACGCCATCCATAATGGCTGCTTCTGTATTGGCACGTTCAGAATAAGTAAAGACATGTAAATATGAAATATCCAGATCGTTCAAGAAATTATAGGTTTCCAAGAAATGTGCTTCTGTTTCACCAGGAAAACCTACGATAACATCTACCCCAATACAAGCGTCGGGCATTAGCTGTTTGATCTTCCCAACGCGATCCAGGTATAATTCACGTCTATAGCGACGTTTCATCTTCCCCAAAACCTCATTGCTACCACTTTGCAAGGGAATGTGAAAATGTGGTACAAAAGCGCGAGACCGAGCCACCAGATCAATCGTTTCATTTTTAAGTAAATTGGGTTCTATAGACGATATACGCAAGCGATCAATACCTTCTACCTGATCTAAGGCTTGGACTAACTCCAAAAAGGTATTTTCGTGCTTTTTGTTACCAAATTCGCCTTTGCCATAATCACCAATATTGACGCCAGTCAAAACGATCTCCCGAATACCTTTGGCAGCAATTTCTGCAGCATTTTTGAGCACATTATCAAGGGTATCACTACGTGAAATGCCTCGAGCTAGTGGGATGGTACAATAGGTACATTTATAATCACAACCATCTTGCACCTTGAGAAAAGCTCTAGTACGATCTCCAATAGAATAGGAACCTACGTAAAAATCGGCCGCATCAATATCACAACTGTGTATTTGCCCACCTGCTGCGGCTCTGTCGGGCTGTTCGAGTAAGTCGTTGATATAACTTGTAACATTAAATTTTTCGGTGGCCCCTAGCACCAAATCTACACCATCTACGGCCGCAAGTTCTTCAGGTTGTAGTTGCGCATAACACCCAATACCAATAACTATGGCATCAGGGTTTGCTTTTTGGGATTGCCTAACGATTGTTTTAAAGCGCTTGTCGGCATTGTCGGTTACACTACAGGTATTTATGACATAGATATCGGCAGGCTCAGAAAAATCGACACGCTCAAATCCTTCCTCCTTAAAACCTCTGGCAATGGTAGAGGTTTCAGAAAAGTTGAGCTTGCAGCCCAGGGTATAAAAGGCAACTTTATTTCTTGTATGCATTGCGTATCTTTGTCTACAACCCTTTATAAAAAAGGTGTGCAAAGATACTCACAATTATTGGCTTTGTAAAATTGAACAAGATAGACTCCCGTTACAGCTATTTTTTATTGATCGCGCTTTCGATTGTAATTCAATTTGGGTGTACCAACAACACCAATGACAACAAAGACCACTTGGTTTTTAGATATAACGAACAGTATCAAATATCTACATTAGATCCAGCATTTGCCCGCAATCCATCCATTATTTGGCCTGTCAATCAATTGTTTAATGGCTTGGTACAATTGGATGATAATTTGGATGTTGTTCCTGACATAGCCACTTCTTGGACAGTATCAGAAGACGGGCTTCACTACAAATTTAAATTGAGAGATGATGTGTACTTCCACAAACACCCACAATTTTTAACTCCAGACAGTACAAGAGTAGTCACCGCCTCAGATTTTGTTTATTCTTTTGATCGATTAAGAGATCCTAAAATTGCCTCCCCCGGTAGCTGGGTTTTGAGCAATGTAAAAGACTACCAGGCGGTCAACGCCACTACATTTGCCATCACACTACGCCAACCCTTTCCTGCCTTTTTAGGATTACTCAGCATGCGTTACTGCGCTGTGGTGCCCCGCGAAATTGTCACTTATTACGGTAGTGATTTCAGGTCGCATCCCATAGGTACAGGCCCCTTCCAGTTCAAGCGTTGGGAAGAAGGAGTCAAATTGGTATTTCGCAAAAATCCCAATTATCACGAGAGAGATAGTACGGGTACTAGACTCCCTTATCTCGAAGCCGTAGCGATCACATTTCTACCCGATAAGCAAAGTGAATTTTTACAATTTGCTCAAGGTAATATCGATTTCTTAAATAGCCTTGATCCTTCCTATAAAGACGAACTTCTGACCCCCTCTGGCCGCTTACGCGAAAAATATCAAGCCACCGTAAACCTGGTCAAAAGCCCGCATCTCAATACAGAGTATATCGGTTTTTTTCTTGGCAGCGATACACAGGAGGTACAGTCGCAACTGTTGCGTCAAGCAATCAACTATGGCTTTGACCGATCCAAAATGATAAGATACCTGCGCAATGGGATTGGAGAAGCCGCCATACACGGTTTTATCCCCAAAGGTTTGCCTGGTTATCAACAAATAGAGGGATATACCTATCGCCCTGAACTAGCAAAGGCTCTGGTCAAAGAATATATTACCACCACAGGTGATACCGACCCGCGCATTACTATAGGCACTAATAGTCAATATCAAGACATCTGTGAGTACATTCAGCGCGAACTTCAAAAAGCAGGGCTTAGTGTCAAGATCGAAGTCATGCCGCCCTCAACTCTCAGACAAATGAAAAGCAGTGGCGAGCTAGATAGTTTTCGCGCAAGCTGGATAGCAGATTATCCAGATGCAGAGAATTATCTCAGTCTGTTTTATAGTAAAAACTTTACCCCTAATGGCCCAAACTACACTCATTTTAAAGACGAAAACTTTGATCAGATGTATGAGCAAAGCCTATCGATTACCGATATTAATAAGCGTAAAAAGTTATACGCCAAAATGGATTCATTAGTCATATCAAAAGCACCTATCATCCCGTTGTATTACGATGAGATTGTGCGCTTTACGCGAAAAACTATTTCTGGTTTTTCACCTAATGCACAGAATTTCTTAGTACTCAAACACGTCAAGAAATCAAAAGAGGTAGAATAGTTGAATCCATACAGTATGGTTGGTATCTTTTTTAATACCTCAACTTGCTAGACTAACTGGCATTGCTTTACTGATAAGTTAGGCCCGTGAGTAACCTACAGACTGACTCAATCGCGACGGTAAGTGGCGGTATCATCAAATATCTTTTCCAGTATAGCTTCATGGGTTTTGTCAAAGGTCATCTTGCGACGGGCCATCACTACTTTAGCCACTTCAAATGCCTTAGCCGTTTTATAAGTAGTAAGCCCTGCACTGCCACCCCAACTAAAACTGGGTATGAAATTTCGCGGGAAACCGCTACCAAAAATGTTTGCGCTCACTCCTACAACAGTTCCTGTATTAAACATGGTGTTGATACCACATTTGCTGTGATCGCCCATCATCAGGCCGCAAAACTGTAATCCTGTACGGGCAAAGCCTTCACTCTGGTAATCCCATAAGCGTACCTCGGCGTAGTTATTTTTGAGATTAGATGTATTGGTGTCTGCACCAAGATTGCACCACTCACCTATGACGGTATTGCCAATAAAGCCATCATGGCCTTTGTTTGAATAGCCAAAAATAACCGAGTTATTGACCTCTCCTCCTACTTTGGAGTGTGGTCCAATGGTTGTGCCTCCATAAATCTTGGCACCCATTTTTACAGTGGCTTCTTCACATAATGCAAAGGGACCTCTTATGAGTGCTCCTTCCATAATTTGAGCATTCTTTCCTATATATATAGGTCCTTCGGTAGCATTGAGCGAACAATACGGCAAGACAGCCCCGTCTTCGATAAAAATCTGTGAGGCGTTGATTGCGATGACCTGCTCGGGGATGGCTTGAGAATTTCTATCCTGAGTAAGCAGCGCAAAATCTTCGGTAATTGCTCTGTGATTTTTTGAAAAAATATCCCAGCTGCGCGCTACTCTAAAAAGATCTTCAAAAGTATATTCTATGATATCGTAGGTGTCAAAATCAACTTCGGCATCTTCTTGTATGTAAAAAGCGATAACTTCTTCTCCATCAAAAATAGCCTGGTTCGGACCAAGGCCTTTCACAATTTTTACCAGATTATTTGTAGGTAAATAAGAGGCATTAATCATTACATTATCGGCAAACTCGACCATAGGCCATTGAGCTTCCAGATAATCTTCGGTTACCGTAGAAGTCGTTGTTTGAAGATGGGCTTCCCACTTTTCACGTATGGTCAGTATTCCTATCCTAATATCGGCTACAGGGCGTGTATAGGTAAAAGGCAGTAATTGATTACGAGCAGTACCATCAAATAGAATGTAATTCATAAAGCTTGGGTGTTAGGAGATACGAAGGTAATAACAATTTTTGGGGTAATACCTAATATAACAATGCCCTTAGGCCTGCTATTGGCGTAATTTGATGCTCCATTCAAATTCAAAGCTAGATACCTCCACACCCTGCTCATTTGTACCTACTGCTTTCATCCAACAACTATGGCCTTGACCGTCGGCCATAGCAGCAGCGATAGTCTCTTGAATTTTCTGGCCATCATTGCATACAAATGTAATTCGACCAGTAGCTTTTTTGGTAAAGCTTGCTCTATTTTGAACAACGAGCATTGCCATTTTTTGATTTTTTTGTTTGATATGCGATATGACCAAGGCTCCGGTGGCAAGTTCGGCAGCCATACCTTGCACTGCCCAAAATAAACTCTTGAAAGGATTTTGATTAATCCATCTGTGTTTGACCGTCACGGTGCAGGATTGCCCGCTTATGGTTTTTACCCTTACCCCAGTTAACCAAACCGAAGGTAGTTGAAACATAGTAAAGAGATTAAACTTTCTGGGACTAGGTAGGGACATCGTTCTAATTTTGTGTAAAAGTAATCATTAAAACGCCAATAGCTCGCGCCTAGCTATTTGTTAAAAATATGTTAATATTTAGTACTATGCGTAACATAATACCTTCTTTAAGACTTATCTTTGTATAAGACATTAATAGTTTATGGAAACTACAATCACCAATCACCAAAAGAACGTTAGTACGTTTATAC
>CAZJWI010000041.1:0-4487 GCA_964549485.1 uncultured Flavobacteriaceae bacterium | reverse complement strand
GTCTCATTATGATTCAAAATTTACCAGAGCCGATGAATGGTATAATTACAAGGAAGTTCGTCCTTCAATAACCCCAGTACTTTTACTTGATGAGTCCAGTTATGAAGGAGGGAATCAGGGAGATTATCACCCTATATCATGGTATTCTATCTTTGGAGAGGCGAAATCTTTTTACATAGGCGGAGGTCACACAGAGCAAGCTTATGATGAGCCTGACTTTAGACAGCATATTAAGGCTGCCTTATTATGGTGTTTGAAATAGCGCTATCAAAAACTCTTATTGTTTTTGTAGGCGAGAACAGAAGATACTCCGTATTTTTGTTGATCTGAAAAAGAAAAATAATGAACAAAGGTGTATTACTCGTCAATTTGGGCTCCCCCGATAGCACAGATCCCAAAGACGTCAAGAAATATTTAGGACAATTTCTCATGGACGAGCGTGTTATTGACGTTCCATATGCAGCTAGAGCCCTTTTAGTCAAAGGAATTATCCTCAATACCCGACCTAAGAAAAGTGCCGAAGCCTACAGTAAAATTTGGTGGGAAGAAGGATCTCCGCTTATTGTGCTTACAGAGCGACTTCAGGAAAAAGTTCAGAAACTCACCGATCTCCCTGTAGAATTCGCGATGCGCTATGGCTCTCCATCTATACATTCAGGCTTACAGAAATTGCATGATCAAGGTGTAGACGATGTGATGCTACTGCCACTATATCCGCAGTATGCTATGGCAACGACAGAGACCATAAATGTCCTGGCCGAATCACTACGCGCCCAGCATTTTCCTAAGATGAAAATTACTAGTGTACCTGCTTTTTACAATAAGGATGAGTATATAGAAGTGCTCTCTCATAGTATTAAAGAGCATTTGGAAGACAGCGGTTATGAACATTTGCTTTTTTCATATCACGGGGTTCCAGAAAGACATATTCGCAAGAGTGATGTCACCAATATTCATTGCAAGATTGATGGAAGTTGTTGTAGCGCAGCTTCAAAAGCACATGAATTTTGTTATAGACATCAGTGTTATGAGACCACGCGTCGCGTGGGGCAGTTTTTAGGATTAGAACCTGGCACCTTTTCGACCTCGTTTCAATCGCGATTAGGATTTGATCCGTGGTTGCAACCTTATACCGATCGTACGATTGAGCGTATGGGAAAAGAAGGTTTTAAAAATATGGCTATCGTAACACCAGCTTTTGTTTCAGATTGTTTAGAAAGACTTGAAGAAATTGCTATGGAAGGTGAAGAAATATTTCATGAAGCTGGAGGAGAACAGTTTACTACCATTCCATGCTTAAACGATCGCGATGATTGGGCTCAAGTCATAGCAGGTTGGATCAATCAATGGGCTATAGCACATCCTGCTACCGCTATAGCCTAGCCTTGTGCTACGTTAAATATTAATTAAATCGATGGTAGTCTAGTAAAGGGGTCGGATATTGTGCACTTTAGGTCGTAACATTTGGCAAATAAGAATTCAAAAGAACTAGGTACTAAACCTATATCCAAGCTGCTCGTCAAACAAGCAGTTCCGGCTTCTATAGGCATATTAGTCATGTCACTTAACATGATTGTGGATACCATATTTGTGGGCCGATGGATCGGACCTCAGGCTATCTCTGCCATTACCGTTGTGATTCCTTTTACCTTTTTTATAGCCGCCATTGGCTTAGTGGTAGGTATAGGTGGTAGCTCTGTACTCTCCAGAGCCCTTGGAGCCAATAATGACGACAAAGCTTTGCGTGTATTTGGTAATCAGATCACCTTAACAACTATGGTTTCGGGGTCCCTGGCCATTGTAGGACTCGTCTTTCAAGACTTTTTTATCGAATTTTTTGGCGCCGATCAGACCTTTAAAGAATTGGCACTTACCTATTATCGCATTGTATTGTATGGCATATTAATGCTCGCTTTATGTATGATGGGTAATAATGTCATTAGAGCAGAAGGCAAACCTAAATTTGCTATGTATGCTATGATATTGCCTGCCATTGGTAACATTTTGATGGATTATGTATTAATCAATGTATTAGACATGGGAATGGAAGGCGCTGGCTGGGCTACTTTTATTAGCTATGCCGTATGCTTTGGTTTTATCGTGTGGTTCTTTGTAGTCAAAAGTGAGCTTCGTCTTAGTTTTGAGTGTCTTAAATTACAGCGCAAAATTGTTTCAGAAATCTCAAGTTTGTCGTCTGTGACACTGGCACGGCAGGGGGTGATTTCTGTATTGGGGATCTTGTTAAACAATGTTTTGATTAATTATGGTGATGCCTTGGATGTTGCCTCATATGGTATCATAAGTAGAATGTTGATGTTTGCGTTGTTTCCAGTAATTGGAGTCACTCAGGGTTTTATGCCCATTGCTGGGTATAACTATGGAGCCGAAAAATATGCAAGGGTTAGAGAGACTATAAATACATCGATCAAATATGCAGGACTGCTGGCCTTATTCATATTTGTAATTATCATGAGTTTTCCAGATTTCTTTGTGGCTATTTTTATTAGTGATAAGGGTGGAAGTGAGCAAACTCTGGCAGATAATGCCGAATTGCTCAGGCGCACCCCAAACGCCCTTAGATGGGTCTTTGCAGCCACTCCAATTATCGTAATACAGCTTATTGGGTCGGCATATTTTCAAGCCATTGGTAAAGCCACCCCTGCTTTACTCCTCAGTTTGACTAAACAGGGATTTTTTCTAATTCCTCTCATTCTCATATTGCCACCATTTCTTGGTGTATGGGGAGTTTGGATTGCCTTTCCTGTTGCCGATGTACTCTCAACAGTAGTCACTGGGTACTATCTCAATAAGGAAGTGCGTACAAATCTCCTAGCTAAGACCACTTCACAAGACTAGCAGTAGCACAATTGAAAACGCACCCATTCCCCTTATGTTAAGCCGAGCGTAGCGAGGTTTAGGAGCTAATCACCAGTAAAGCACTAGAGCTTATACAATGGTTAAGAACTGCTAGGCGTTAAAATTGGCGTATTTGTCTACTAGCAAAGTAGATTTTCTTAAATTTCTATTCTAGAACACAAACCAACATTATGAAAACCAAATTATTTTTATGCCTTTTGATATTTAGTGCTATAGGTCTCTTTGAGATTTGCGCACAAAGTCCTGATCCTGCTACCTATGAAGCCTTAGAATACCGATTAGTAGGTCCTTTTAGAGGAGGTAGATCGGCGGCTGTTACTGGCGTCCCCGGACAACCTGAACTTTTTTATATGGGAAGTACTGGTGGCGGAGTTTGGCGCACCACCAATGGCGGGAAGGAATGGGAAAACATTTCTGACGGCTTTTTTGGCGGGAGTATAGGTGCTGTCACCGTATCCCAAAGTGATCCTAATGTCATTTACGTTGGAGGAGGCGAAAAAACCCTACGCGGGAATGTATCATCAGGTTATGGCGTTTGGAAATCTGAAGATGCAGGTAAGACCTGGAAACAATCCGGACTAAAAAATAGCAGGCACATACCAAGAATACGGGTAGACCCTAAGAATGCAGATATCGTTTATGCAGGTGTCTTAGGAAATATCTATAAACCCACCCAAGACCGTGGGGTATACAAAAGTACTGACGGAGGTAAAACCTGGCGTAAAACACTTTTTAGTAACGCAGATGCAGGGGTGGTTGATCTAATAATAGATCCTAACAATTCGCGCATACTCTATGCTACCACTTGGAATGCACGTCGTACGCCGTACAGTTTGAGTTCTGGTGGAGAAGGCTCTGCGCTTTGGAAGAGTACAGATATGGGAGAGACCTGGACTGAACTTTCTAAGAATGACGGATTTGCTAAAGGAATATTGGGTATAATGGGAATAACTGTATCTCCTGTAAACAGTAATCGCTTATATGCAATGGTAGAAAATGAAAAAGAAGGAGGTTTGTATACCTCGACCAATGCAGGAGTAAGCTGGAAAAAAGTAAATAGCGAGCGCAAATTGCGTCAGCGAGCTTGGTATTACACCCGACTGTATGCCGATACTAAAGACGAGAATACCGTCTATGTGCTTAATGTACGCTATCACAAATCTACCGATGGTGGTAAGAGCTTTAGTACTTACAACGCTCCTCATGGCGATCATCACGATCTATGGATTGCCCCAGAAGATCCCAATCGTATGATTATTGGTGATGATGGCGGGGCACAGGTAAGTTATGATGGAGGACGTAGTTGGAGTACTTATATGAACCAACCTACGGCTCAATTTTACCGTGTGACCACAGACAATGCATTTCCTTACCGCATTTATGTAGCCCAGCAGGATAATAGTACCATTCGTATTCCTCACCGTACCGAGGGCTGGAGTATCTCAGAAGACGATTGGGAAAGCACCGCAGGAGGTGAAAGCGCGCATATTGCTATAGATCCAGAAAATAACGACATTGTATACGGTGGTAGCTATGACGGTTTTTTAACCCGCGTCAACCACGAAAAAAACACGGTACGCTCTGTATCGGTATGGCCAGATAATCCTATG
>CAZJWI010000040.1:0-19840 GCA_964549485.1 uncultured Flavobacteriaceae bacterium | reverse complement strand
GTAGAAGAAAATAACTTTGGTATTCGTAAGCGATTGCTCGAATATGATGACGTGATGAACGCACAGCGTGAGGTAGTCTATAAACGACGTCGTCATGCCTTGTTTGGAGAGCGCCTAAGAGTCGATCTTGCCAACATGATTTACGACACGGCCGAGAATATTGTAGAGACAAACAAATCGGCAAGTGATTATAAGAATTTTGAATTTGAACTGATCCGCTATTTCTCTATGGCAAGTCCTGTAAGTCAGGATGAGTTTGCCAAGGCCGATGCCAAAGGCCTGACAGATCAGATTTATCACGCTGCTTTCGAGCACTATAGAGATAAAATGTCTCGCAATGCCGATCTGGCATATCCTATCATCAAGCGTGTCTACGAAGACCCTGAAAGTAAGTTTGAGCGTATTGTGGTGCCTTTTACCGATGGAACCAAAGAACTACGTGTGGTAACTAATTTGAAGGAGGCTTATGACACAGAAGGAAAACAACTGGTCAATGATTTTGAGAAAAATATCACTCTGGCTATTATTGATGATGCCTGGAAGACGCATTTACGCAAGATGGACGAACTCAAACAGAGTGTACAGCTGGCGGTCCATGAGCAAAAAGATCCTCTCTTGATTTATAAGTTTGAGGCCTTTGAACTGTTCAAAACGATGATTGACAAAGTAAATAAGGAAGTAATTTCTTTCTTGTTTAAAGGCGAAATCCCTCAGGGCGATACAAACCAGGTGGCCGATGCCGCTCGTATGCGCCGCACTCAGGAAAAACTAGAAACCCAAAAGGAAGAAATTCCTAATATGGATGAACGTTCGGCTCAGGCCAGAGCCGCCGGAAATACCCAGGGACAACAACCACAAGTCACAGAGACTATAGTACGTGATCAACCTAAGATCGGGAGAAACGATCAGGTAACCATTAAACACGTGATGAGTGGTGAGAGTAAAAAACTCAAATACAAGCAAGCCATTCCTCTCATTCAAAAAGGAGAGTGGGTGCTTGTACAGCAGTAATTCCAATCACGCAACAAAAAAACGGCTGATCTCAGCCGTTTTTTATTTTTATATCTACTTATGTATAAATTATTTTGTTCAGACATAGACGGGACACTGCTCAATGCGGAGCGCAGTTTGAGTGATGCTACAGTGTCAGCTTTCGCGAAAGCGCAATTGCCGATAATTTTGGCCTCTTCTAGAATGCCCAGTGCCATGCGATATCTACAGGATCGCTTGTCAATCTCTGGACAGCCTCTAATCGCTTACAACGGGGGATTGATCTTAGGGTCTCAACAAAAACTTCTTCAAAGCCACACCTTTGGTTTGGATGTGCTTGAGGCGGTGATAGATCATCATCAGGATAAACAGTATAACCTGAGTATTTACAGCCATGATCATTGGTTTACCGATCGCGAAGATTATTGGAGCTTACGCGAAATTAATAACACTAGAGTGAGCCCTACCTATCAATCTAGTAAGGAGAGTTTGCAGTTTTTAAAAGAAAAAGCCAAAAACATACACAAGTTGATGTGTATGGGTGATCCTAAGCAAATAGATAGTCTAGTAGCTTACTTAAAACCGAAATACGGAACCCAGGTGCATTTATATCGTTCTAAGGATACGTATTTAGAGATTACGCCCAAACATATTGACAAGGCTAAGGCTCTAGAAGTTGTTTTGGATGAGCATTTTGACTTTGGGATGGATAGCGTCATGGCTTTTGGTGACAATCACAATGACCAGACCTTATTGCGCGCCGTTGGTTTTGGGGTAGCCGTAGGCAACGCCACCCCACAATTAAAGGCTGTAGCCAATTTTGTGAGTAGTGTGTCTCATAAGGAGGATGCGGTGGCCAAGGCTATTTTACAATGGGTGGTATAGTCTTGTTACGATCTATTAAAATTTTAAAAAAATTATTCTTAACAAGCTTCAGACAAACAATTACGCCAGTCCTGGGTCAAAAAATTAGCTTTGACTAAAAAGATATGATGCGTATAGTTATTAGTCTAATTGTTATTGTTTTTGTCTTGAGTTGTTCAAATAAAGGAGGTAGTTCTTCTCCATTAAATACTATAGATAATGAGGCTTTAAGTGTGAGTTGTCAAGAGGCTCGATATCCCAATTACCAAGAATCACCATATGTACTGCCGTACCCTGTAGGCGATAGTTATGTGGTCAATTTAAATCATTGTAGTCTTTGGCCTCATGGGCCAGGAGATCCCGATCAATTTGCCGTCGATTTTGATATGCCTATAGGAAGTATGATTACTGCGGCCCGAGGGGGCAGGGTAGTTTATGTAGAAGAGTCGGGACAGGATGGCAATTATCCTAATAACGTGGTCATCATTCAGGCAGGGAGTACCTATGACATATATGCACACCTTACGTTTCAGGGTGCTCTGGTTGAGATGGGCCAAAGCGTGACGGTAGGAGAGGAAATTGGTTTGAGTGGCGCCACTGGAGCAGCGGGATATGCGCATTTGCACTTTGTGGTAACTCAAGGTGGCTGGCAGTGGCCGTATGAATCTGTTCCGTATAATTTTAGAAATACCCAAGAAAATCCTCAAGGGCCCGAAATAGGAGAAGTGTATACCGCTTTGCCTTATTAATTAGCGACCTCTTCCTCCAAAGACACGCCAATCTAGTTTGATAGAAAATACATTAGAATAGACCGCCGCGCTTTGATCTCCAATATCTGTTAGGGCGTAGTCTACGTGTATTCCTTTATACTTAAATCCAACTCCTATATTAGGTTGAAAACCAATGCTCGAACTATTGTCGAGTTGTGTGATATCTTGAAAGTTACCTACCCCACCGCGCACATAGACCAGATCGGCATAGCCAAATTCAAAGCCCACTGCGGGAGTCATACTTACTGCCGAACTCGATAAAATATCGTTGGTTTGAGTAAACCGGAAGTTGAGATCAACCTCTGCTCTTAAGGCATAGTCATGATGAAATTGCCAGTAACGACCCACGCCAAATTGCAATTTAGGAATAGTGATTTCTGTACTTTCTGGTAACTCCTGATTTTGACCTTCTACAGCCTCGCTAATGGTGGCAAATTCTTCTTCGTCTATACTCCAGGCATTTACTGTAGTGGTAATATCTCTAGCCATAAGCCCAAGATCCCACTTTCCTTTTTTCCATTGTATACCCACATCAAGTCCAAAACCCCAACTATTGGCAAAGTCACCAATAATACGTCGCACTACTTTGGCATTGGCTCCAATATTAAGCCCATCCAGAGGAAGGCGTCTCGCATAAGAAAAGGTTAGTGCATAATCTGCGGTAGAGAACAAACTGATCCTATTGTAATCAATATTGCCCTGATCGTCGATAAGCTGGGTTGTATTGAGAATGTCATCTACCCCAAAACGAATTAGAGAGATACCTATAGCACTTTGATCATCAAGCGGTTTGGCGAAAGCCAAATAATCGTAATTGGCAATATTGGCAAAGTAGGCGGCATGCATAAAAGAAACCTGATTGTCCTCCAAATAGACCAATCCAGCTGGGTTCCAATAGCCCGAATTTACATCGTTAGAAGTAGCTACAACAGCATTGGCCTGACCTAAAGCAGCTGCATCTACACCTATATTTAAGAATTCATTAGAATAGGGGCGTACCGCTTGCCCATAGACCGCGTAAGTACATAAAAGGATAAGTATCGTAAACGTCTTTTTCAAATACCAATTTTGTCGGGCAAATATCCGATTTTATTACACACATAGAACTTTATTTTTTTACAGATATTGCCTGTCTAACGACCAAAATCAATATCTTTTCTATTTTTACAAAAAACCGCCGCTATGTCCATAAAAAAATACGTTCCCAATGCCATAACGCTTGGCAATTTACTCAGCGGATGTATTGCTGTGCTCTTTGCGGTTAATCACCAGATGGAATACGCTGCACTCTTTGTGGCTTTGGGAGTCTTTTTAGATTTTTTTGACGGTTTTTTTGCGCGTTTATTTAAGGTGCAAAGTGAGGTGGGTTTGCAACTAGACTCTCTTGCCGATATGGTTACCAGTGGAGTGGTGCCTGGGATCGTCATGTATAAAATGCTCATAGATGCCAGTGGCGACTCTTGGGGAGCAAGTGATCAGACCGAAATTGGATGGCTACCCTATTTGGGATTTGTGATCACTCTGGCTTCGGCCTATAGATTGGCCAAGTTTAATGTGGACGATCGCCAGACGGGTTCGTTTATAGGACTGCCTACTCCAGCCAATACGCTATTTATCCTGAGTTTGCCTTTAATTATCACTTATTCTGATTACGCTTTCGCGAAAGCTGCCTTAGAAAATACCTACGTATTACTTGCTATTACAGCGCTTAGTGCCTATTTACTCAATGCTGAGCTACCACTATTCTCCTTAAAATTAAAATCTTACGGGCTCAAGGAAAATGGATTGAGATACTTCTTTTTGTTGGTAAGTGTACTTTTGTTGGTACTGTTACAGTATCTGGCTATGCCACTTATCATTTTGTTGTATGTTTTACTCTCCTTACTCTTTCCATCAAAGAACTAGAAGCAGCTACATCGAGTTGAGGCTCGTATAATTTTTGAGATTTCTTTTCAAGTGCTGGCCTTAGCATTTACCTTTGTAAAAAAATACAAGTAGATGACAAATGCAGAAGTAAGAGCCTTAGCCCCACAAGCGCTTTGGAACAAATTTGCCGATTTAAATGCCGTGCCCAGACCCTCAAAAAAGGAAGAGCGCGTTATTGCCTTTATGAAAGATTTTGGTAAAGGTCTAGGCCTTGAAACTATAGAAGATGAGGTAGGCAATGTGATTATTAGAAAACCAGCCACTAAAGGTATGGAAGATCGCAAAATGGTAGTTATGCAGTCGCATTTGGATATGGTACATCAAAAAAATGCAGATACCGTATTTGATTTTGATACTCAGGGTATAGCTATGTATGTAGATGGTGATTGGGTACGTGCCAAAGGTACTACCCTTGGCGCAGACAATGGTCTGGGCGTTGCCACAATCATGGCTATTTTGGAGAGCACGGATATTGCACACCCAGCTATTGAAGCCCTTTTTACTATAGATGAGGAAACTGGCATGACCGGCGCTATGGGTCTAAAGGGAGGTGTTTTACAGGGTAGTATTTTACTCAATCTCGATACAGAAGAGGATGACGAAATAGGAGTAGGCTGTGCTGGAGGGGTTGATGTTACCGCTACAAGGTCTTATAAGGAAGAGGCGGTTGGAGCAGATGTTGTTGGATATACCATTACCGTTAAGGGACTACAAGGAGGGCATTCTGGTATGGATATTCACAAAGGACTTGGTAATGCCAACAAATTGATGAATAGATTGTTATATGATGGCTTTGTCTTATACGGTTTGCGTATTGCCGAAATTGACGGCGGAAGTCTTCGCAATGCTATTCCTAGAGAAAGTGTAGCAACGATCACCATAGATAAAATACATCAAGAGGCTTTTGAAACCGATATAGCTCTGGCAGTTCAAACTATTCAAAGCGAATACAAAAGTTTAGAGCCAGAATTAGACATTCTTTTAAAACCTACAGATGTTAGCCCTACAAAAGTGATGGAAATAGGCGTACAGCAAGGGCTAATCAACGCATTATATGCAGCCCATAATGGGGTGTATCGTATGAGCCCTGATATCACTGATCTGGTTGAAACTTCAAATAATATCGCTAGAGTAGTGATTAAGGATGGTAGTATTAAGATTGGGTGTCTTACACGCTCATCGGTAGAAAGTTCTAAAAACGATCTTACCAATGCGCTTAGAGCTACTTTTGAATTGATAGGATGCGATGTAGATTTGAGTGGAGACTACCCTGGTTGGGCCCCTAATATGGACAGTCCCATACTAGACGTATTGGTAAATAAGTACAAAGCCCTATTTGATGAGCAACCACATGTAGCCGCCTGTCACGCTGGTTTGGAATGTGGTATCTTGGGACAAAATTATCCTGAGATGGACATGATTTCTTTTGGTCCTACCATCAAAGGAGCGCATTCACCAGATGAGCGCGCTAGTATATCTTCGGCACAGAAATACTGGAAGTTTGTCTTAGAGATACTAAAAGATATTCCTAAGAAGTAATTCTTCAGGCATATTCACAAGCTACTAAAAACAAAGAGACGGCCCGCGGGCCGTCTCTTTTATTTGGCAAAAGCGCAAATAGACTTACTTTACGATTTCGACAAGTTCTAATTCAAAAAGAATATCGGTATCTGGTTGGATTGGGCCATAGCCTTGTGATCCATAAGCCAAATGAGCTGGAATAAAGGCTGTAATTTTATCGCCTACTCGCATTTGCTGAATAGCTTCTTTAAAACCAGCGATAATCTGACCTTCCATGCTATAAGCCATTGGCATAGGTTGGTAAGGACTACGCGGATTTACCTTTTCCTGAGCCTCAGCTACGCTTCTAATGTTGGTGTCAAATAATTCACCTGTTTCCCAAAAACCTGCGTAGTTTACTTTTACCTGAGCGCCGTCGTTTGGTTTTTCTCCTTCGCCTTTTTCATCGAAATAGATCCCCAAGCCGCTAGGAAGAATGGTAGCCTCTGCTTTTTTCTTTTCAAACGTTTCTCTGTAGCTCTTGTACTTTATAGCAGCTGCGGCTGCTTTTTCTTCGGCCTCTTTGGCACGTTTTTCTTTTAAGCCTGCCAATTCTGACTTGAAAACTGCTGGGGCATCAAAACTTTTGGCAGCGCTACCTTTTCTGATAATATTTACCTTTTCAATAATGATATCATTTTTGGGTACTCCTGCTTTGGCATTCTCCATTTCGACATCGACAATTTTGTCTATCACATCAAGCCCTTCTATTACTTGACCCCATACGGTGTGTTTGCCATCTAGCCAAGGCGTTTCTTTTTGTGTGATAAAAAACTGGCTTCCATTGGTATCTGGCCCACTGTTGGCCATAGATAGAACTCCTTTGCCTTTGTGTTTTAGCTCATCGACAAATTCGTCGTGAAATTTATATCCCGGACCACCGCGACCAGTTCCTTCAGGGTCACCTCCCTGTATCATAAAGTTTTTGATAATACGGTGAAAAGTTAGCCCGTCGTAGAAAGGCTTACCAGCCAGACTCGAATCTGTCACCATTGGGTGCGTACCTTCTGCCAAAGCAACAAAGTTTGCCACTGTTGCTGGGGTTTGCTCATAATATAACTCGGCAATCATGGTGCCTTGTTTGGTTACAATTTCGGCATAGAGCCCATCTTCAAGATTGGGATAAGGATCACTGCATGAGAGCATTGAAAATAGAATGGCTATTAATAACATAAGCGTTTTTTTCATAGTTAAATAATTAATTGTCTTTGGTTTTAATTTCGTTGAGGGTAATGGTAGCACGTATAGAAACATTACTACCAATTTTGTCTTCGTACCCATAATAGCCATAGGCCTTATGCGATGGCATTAATACGGTAACCACTTCACCAGGCTTCATGATTTTTAAAACTTCACGAATGCCAGATATCAAATCCTGATTGCTCTGATCTATTTGATAGACCTGATTGCCTACTTCAGCTTCTGAAACTATAGTATTACCAGCCAAGGTTTTTAGATCGTAATTAAAGGAAACGAGATCGCCCACTTCTGGCGTTGCAGTGTTAAGGGTGTCCTTTTTTTTGTACGTATACCAAAATCCATTTTCTGAAGCGATATAAGCTGTGTTGGCTTCTCGTGCAATCGCCTTTTGAATATCGGCCTCCTCTATGGCTACTCGCTTTTTGTTGATAGCAATAGAGTTGTCTATACGAGTTCCCGTTTTTTGATACACAGGTCGTCTGGCTTCAGGTCCTTTGCAGGCTGTAAGAAATAATAAAACGAGCACTAAGAGCAAGGTTCTTTTCATGGGCTTAATTGGGCTTTGTACATTGGCAAGATACTAATAAAATGTGCCACCGTTTGTTCCATGTCTAAATCACTCTTTCCGCCTGCTG
Organism: uncultured Flavobacteriaceae bacterium; assembly: GCA_964549485.1. Lineage (GTDB taxonomy): Bacteria > Bacteroidota > Bacteroidia > Flavobacteriales > Flavobacteriaceae > Dokdonia. The sequence continues at coordinate 11,895 of CAZJWI010000040.1, read as the reverse complement.
CATTTATATGCCCGCCGCCGTTATAGTGCTTGCGAGCAACATCATTGACAGAAAAATCACCTTTAGATCGCAATGACATTTTTATAATAGCATCCTTTTTATTCTCAATAAAGATCACGGCAAATATAATGCCATCAAGCGATAGGCCATAGTTTACAAAACCTTCTGTATCTCCTTTTTGAAAAGAATGCGCATCAAGCTCTTCTTGCGTTAGGGTGATATAAGCGGTACGGTATTCTGGTATGACCTTTAAATTATTAAGAGCAACGCCCAATAGTTGCAATTTCGTATAACTATTGGTGTCATAAATATTTTGATGAATAGCTGTATTATTGGCGCCTTTTTCAATTAGGGCTGCAATAACCCGATGCGTTTGTGCCGTAGTTGCACTAAATCTAAACGATCCCGTATCGGTCATAATCCCTGTATATAAGCAGGCAGCCATCTCGGCAGTGATATAATGAGTTGCGTCAAGGGCTTCCAAAAAGTGATACACCATTTGACAAGTAGAGCTCATAGTGGTATCACTATAGGTTACTACGGCATAATTGTCAGGCTGCTGATGGTGATCTATCATTACAAAAGGTGCCCGCGCTTTTTGAAGCGGCTCTTCTAGAGCACCCGTACGAGAAAGGTGATTAAAATCGAGGGTAAAAATGAGTTCGGCCTCGGCAATAAGCGCAGTGGCCTTTTCTATATCCTGACTATATATTACCGTTTGCTCCTCTCCGGGTAACCATTTTAAAAAATGTGGATATTCGTTAGGCGCTACAACGCTGGCGTTATGTCCTAATTGTTTGACATAAGCACAAAGGGCCAAGGTACTGCCCATGGCGTCCCCGTCCGGGTTTTTATGTGGGATAATTACAATATTTTTGCTACCAGAAAGTAATTGGCGGATGTCATTTATAGCTGCTGTTGTCATAAGTTGCGAAGATACAATTCTGTAACGTTAGGAATTCTGCCCTTGAGAAATTTTTAAGATGTGAGGGTTCCAAGATAGATTTATACATTCTAAGGGGTATGATTACTTAGAAAACAGTATTTTTGCACCCGAATTTAGAGATGTCTGCTCCTGTCAGGTTATGGGCAGCTGTTTTTAAAAGATATTCAGTATTAATTAAAATTTATTTTTCGCTTTAGCGAAATCCTACTAAGAATTATGGCAACAAACAGAACATTTACAATGATCAAGCCTGATGGCGTAGAGAATGGACACATCGGAGCAATACTTGAAAAGATCACAGCAAGCGGTTTTCGTATCGTAGCGATGAAACTTACTCAAATGACTAAGGCAGATGCTGAAGCTTTTTATGCTGTACATAGCGAGCGTCCGTTTTTTGGAGAATTAGTCGAGTTTATGACAAGAGGTCCTATTGTAGCTGCCATTTTAGAAAAAGAAAATGCCGTGGCCGATTTTCGTACCTTAATTGGGGCCACTAATCCTGCCGAAGCTGCAGAGGGTACCATACGTGCTTTATACGCTTCTTCTGTTGGAGAAAATGCTGTTCACGGTAGTGATAGCGACGAGAACGCCGCCATTGAAGGTGCTTTCCATTTTTCTGGAAGAGAGCAATTCTAAAACCATTGCCAGTATATTTGGCATAAGCCATCTCTCAATGGGATGGCTTTTTTTATGGAACTATACTGTTAGCTCATACTCTTTTTGAGCGAGCAATGACGCCATTTATTGTATTCTGTGAAAAAGGCACTATTTTTGACTTACCAAACCAAAATTGACACATGAGTTTTTTTAAGAAAATATTTTCCAAAGAGAAGAAGGAAACCTTAGATAAAGGTTTGGAGAAAAGCAAGACCAGCTTTTTTGAAAAGATGAGCAAAGCGGTTGCTGGTAAATCCAAAGTAGATGACGATGTTTTGGATAATTTGGAAGAGGTTTTGGTCACCAGCGATGTAGGAGTTAAAACTACGATCAAAGTCATAGATCGAATCGAGGCACGCGTGGCCAAAGATAAATACCTAGGTACCGACGAGCTCAATAGCATTTTGCGAGAAGAAATTGCGGGGCTATTAAGTGAGACCAACACCGGAAATGCCACCGATTTTGAAATACCATCTGGCAAAAAGCCCCACGTTATTATGGTAGTAGGTGTCAATGGTGTTGGAAAGACCACGACTATAGGCAAATTGGCCTATCAGTTTAAGAAACAAGGGTTAAAGGTAGTGCTTGGCGCAGCCGATACCTTTAGAGCCGCGGCCATAGATCAACTTCAAGTATGGGCCGATCGCGTAGATGTACCCATTGTAAAACAGCAAATGGGCAGCGACCCTGCTTCGGTGGCCTTTGATGCTCTAGAAAGTGGCGTCAATCAAAATGCTGATGTGATTATTATAGATACCGCCGGGCGATTACATAACAAGGTTAATTTGATGAATGAGCTCACAAAGGTAAAACGTGTAATGCAAAAGGTAGTGGGTGATGCCCCTCACGATGTCTTGCTTGTCTTGGACGGGTCTACAGGTCAAAACGCTTTTGAACAGGCCAAACAGTTTACCGCCGCTACCGAGGTAACATCACTCGCTGTTACCAAGCTCGATGGGACGGCTAAAGGCGGTGTGGTTATCGGGATTTCTGATCAATTTCAAATACCGGTTAAGTACATAGGAGTTGGTGAAGGCATAGAAGATCTACAGGTTTTTAACAAAGTAGAGTTTGTCGATAGCTTTTTTAAATAAGCGCTCTCCTTGGCTAGGTCAACAATAGCCCTACATCTTTAGCAATTTATTACAGCTGTTTAAACTTAAATGGAGTCGTCCTAGTACCCCGTATTCTAAACGGCTCATATTCGCTATTTTGCAAAGCTTTTAAAGTCTATCTTTGCACTCCCAAAATCAATGGTATTTATGAGAACGAAGTCGCTAAAAAAAAATAGAATTAATGTAGTCACCCTTGGTTGTTCCAAGAATGTTTACGATAGCGAAGTATTGATGGGCCAGCTCAAAGCCAATGGCAAAGAAGTGGCGCACGAGCAAGAAGGTAATGTGGTGGTAATCAATACCTGTGGTTTTATAGATAACGCCAAAGAAGAATCTGTCAATACCATTTTAGAATATGTCAAGCAAAAAGAGCAGGGCGAGGTTGATAAGGTTTTTGTGACGGGTTGTTTATCCGAACGTTATAAGCCAGATCTTCAAAAGGAAATACCAGATGTAGATCAGTATTTTGGAACCACAGAATTACCAGGCTTATTAAAAGCCCTTGGTGCCGATTACAAACACGAACTCATTGGAGAGCGCCTTACAACTACCCCAAAAAATTCTGCTTAGTTAAAAATAGCCGAAGGCTGTGATAGACCTTGTTCTTTCTGCGCCATCCCGCTAATGAGAGGTAAACATAAATCAACTCCTATAGAGCATCTGGTTACCGAAGCCGAAAAACTGGCTGCCAGTGGCGTGAGTGAATTGATCTTGATTGCTCAAGACCTAACCTATTACGGGTTAGATCTGTATAAAAAACGCAATCTCGCCCAGCTTTTGGAAGCGCTGGTCAAAGTAGAAGGTATTCGTTGGATTCGTCTACACTACGCTTTTCCTACAGGTTTCCCGATGGATGTACTCGATGTGATGAAACGCGAACCAAAGATTTGTAATTATCTCGATATACCGCTGCAACATATCGCAGACAATGTCTTAAAATCGATGAGAAGAGGGACTACTATGGCCAAGACTAATGCGTTATTGTCCCGCTTTCGCGAAAGCGTACCCGGAATGACGATAAGAACGACCTTGATTGTAGGGTATCCCGGAGAGACAGAGGCTGACTTTGAGCTTTTAAAACAATGGGTAAAAGACCAACGCTTTGAACGTTTGGGATGTTTTACCTACTCTCATGAAGAAAACACCCACGCTTATAATTTGGAAGACGATGTGCCCGAGGAGGTAAAGATGGATAGAGCCAATCAAATTATGGAAGTACAATCTCAGATTTCGTGGGAACTTAACCAGCAAAAAATAGGGCAAGAGTTTACTATAGTTGTAGATAGAAAAGAAGGTAATTATTTCATAGGAAGAACTGAGTTTGATTCTCCAGATGTAGATAATGAGGTCTTAATTGATGCCACACAACACTATTTAAAAACGGGTGATTATGCTAAGGTACGCATTACGGCTGCCGAAGATTTTGACCTTTATGCCGAACCTCTCGTTTAATTATCTGTCATTGTGATAAGATGCAGAAGAATCCCACAGTAAATAGGTGCTTCCATTTCATAGCTATTGCTATAGTTTTGCTGATTTTTCTCACTGGATGTAAAGAGCAGCCTGATGGTAAGAAATCTTTACCTGCCAAGGCCGGCCTAGCTACGAGTCTAGAAATATTCCCAAGTAAAAATTATGCTCACTTGCCCCGATTATATGCTAGTCAAAATTCTTTGCATGCCAGTTGGGTCGAATCCAAAGATTCGTTGGCGGTCTTAAAATATGCGGTATTAAAAAATGGAAAGTGGTCTGTGCCAGAAACGATTAGCAGTGGTACAGACTGGTTTGTAAATTGGGCAGACTTCCCAAATATAGCAGTTAATAAAGGGGTGGTACTAGCAACTTTTTTACAAAAATCTGCTCAGGGCACTTATGACTACGATATAAAGTACAGTATTAGAGATTCGAGTAATGGCCAGTGGTCGCTTCCCAAAAAATTACATAGTGATACTGTAGCCGCCGAACACGGTTTTGTGAGTTTAATGGCGTATAAAGATGGGTTTTTTGCCAGTTGGCTCGATGGTCGTCATACCAAGTCTGATAACGATCACACCCAAGGACATCAGCAACACAGTGGCGCTATGAGTTTACGGGCAGCCCAAATTGCAAGTAATGGCCTTGTCAGTAATCGTGTGTTATTGGATATGCGGGTGTGCGATTGTTGTAATACGGCAACAGTGGAGACCTCAGAAGGCGTGGCGGTGATCTATCGCGATCGTTCTGATAGTGATAAGGAAACCAGAGATATCTACAGTACTGTATATGTAGACGGCTCATGGTCATACCCAGCACCCGTACATAGAGACCGTTGGATGATCAATGGCTGTCCTGTTAATGGACCCGCTATTGCTTCTAAGAATGGACTTACTGCGGCTGCTTGGTTTACGGCTGCGCAACAGGATCCCAGCGTATGGGTCGCCTTTTCGCAGGATGGAGGATTGCACTTTAATACCCCTGTTCGAATGGACGCAGGTAACGCAGTAGGCAGAGTAGGCGTGGCCATGAAAGACCAGCATACAGCTTTGGTGAGCTGGGTAGCTCCTCAAGACCAGCATACAGTACTCCAACTAGGAATGCTCACTTCAGATGGAATTAAAAGTCCACCTATTACGATATCTAAAACTACAGCCGAAAGACAAAGTGGTTTCCCACAAATTGCTCAGGTACAGGATAAGACCTATGTGGTTTGGACCGAGGTAACTCAAGACAGCGCTAGTATCAAGATGATGCGTTTAAAGCTTTAATCAACACTGTAGGTTTTCTCATCAATACCTACTCCAGTTATGGTGAGTTTTTTCCAGGCCTTAGGTAGCTGTGACGACTTTGCAGTGATCCCATCGTCTCCAATATCCAGACCACCAATCCCAAAAATAACCGATTGTAGCATGCCTCCTGCTCCTGTTGCAAAATAGGGATTGGTGCCACCAGCCGTTTCGGCTAAGACCCCAAATGGAGGTAACTCGTTAGGTTGATAACTCTTTTTAAACATCTCGTAAGCCTTTTCGTGATCGCCTAGGCGTGAATACAATACAGTTAGTATAGCACCGCCCATCGCTGGGCCATCTGGGGCCAGTAAGGGTTCGTAATAGTCGAGGTCTTTTTTTATGATTGATTTGTCGGTAATAACTTTAAGTGGGTAGGCAAGTAAATTGACATCTGCTTGTTTGATTAATTGTCCTTCAAAGGTTGCATTCTCTTTGGTCGTACCATCTGGAAATTTTAAGATGGGTATATTTGCCGCAACATGACGCCAGTCTGGATTGGGAAGGATATCAAGTGTCTCGGCAGCTTTGGAGGCGTATTCTAAGACTGTCTTCACCATACCATTGGTAAAAGCGTTATTGTCTATATTTTCGGCCCATTCATTGGCCCCAATCACATTTTTTATATCGTATTGTCTTGGGCCATTGCGCTCTACACGACTGGCCCAAAAGTTAGCCACTTCTTTTAATACAGGATACCCTCTTGTGGCAAGCCATTCTTTATCTTTAGTCACTTGATAGTACTTCCAAAAAGACCAACCCACTGTTGCCGTAATATGTTGTTGAAAGGGGCCAGTCAAGGCCCATACAGGAGTATCTTCTGATCCGTCTTCGGCGCTTTCCCAAGGAAACATCGCTCCGTCATAGCCGTGAGCAAAGGCGTTTTCTTTGGCCGCATCCAACCGCTCAAAACGATATTCTAAAAGTGACTTGGCCATATCGGGCTGTAGTGCTAATAGAGGCGGAAACATCCATAATTCGGTATCCCAAAAGATATGGCCATTATAGCCCAGGCCAGACAATCCCATAGGTGATAAACTATGAGAAGTGCCTTTGCGTGCAAAAGAGTATAAATGATATAAGGCAGAGCGTACAGCGCGTTGAGATCGGATATCACCTTCTATAATAATATCGCTTTCCCAGAGTGTTGCCCAAGCCTTTTTATGTGCTTTTTCCAATCGGTCTACGCCTTCTAATTTGGCAAATATGGTCAGCCGTTCGGCCTCATTGTGCGGATCTTGATTTTGTACAGAAGACAAAGTAGACCCTACCAAAGCAAAGGTATAGGTTTCTCCTGCTTTCAATTTGCGTTTAAATTTCATCAGATGCATATTGTAATCCCAATCTTCGTGTATGATAGTTGGTTCATTACCATGAGCTTCTGGAAATAGAAAGGAGGTCGAGGTAGCCACTTTTTTGCCTCCAGGACTAAATCCCACCGAGCTCATTAAAGGAATGAGCACATGTGGCCGGTCAATTTCAGAATACAGATTTCTTACATCCGATAAATGATTGGGTGCTTCGATATAGTTGATAGGGACTATTTCTACATCTTTTTTGGCTGTGATGGATATGACGCTCAGTGCTGTATACGGCAAATTGCGCAAAGACATCAATTCGTGTTTTACCTTTAGACGCTGATCAACATTAAAAGTGGTGATGAGTTTTGCCGTTTTCATATCTAGAACTTGAGCGTAGTCAGAAATATTGGCAGGGCCTATTCGTCTTTGATCTACTTCAAGATGCATATTCATATGACTAAACGTCTGGAGGATATTTGAAACCCTTCCTCTTTGATAATAATCGTACACGCCATTGAGTATCACTTCCTGTACCTTTAATGGCTCTGGTGAAGATACCATACCCACCATACCATTGGCTACTGTGATGCCGTAGTAATTGGAAGGATCAATAGCATCTGCGGTAATATGCCAAGGTGAATTTTCAAAAATCTGCGCTACGCCAGTGCTACCTATCAATAAGGCAAAGGCCACAATTATCTTTTTCATAGGATTAGATTTTGTAAGTTCTGAACTATTACCAAAGTAAGGTCTGAATTATAAGGTTAGATTCTAAACTTGTTGTTATTTGTAAAGAATAGTGCGTTGGCAAAGAATAATTTGCCATTGTGCCAAAACGCTCTAAATAAGGGGTCATCTGCCATGTAAATAATACTCCCTCTGCCCATGCGTTCTTCTCCAAATACCAATGAGTTGCTAAGTTTGTTCTTGGCTTTTTCTCCTGCAAAGCCTGCAACATTTTCAACCTCTTCAGGGATATAGGCAACATTGAAGCCATTGTCTAAATAGGCAAAGGAGTTGCTTCCCAATTTGAGGCTGTAATAAGTGTCAGAAAAACCAAAAGCCATAGGATGTGTAGGGTCAACTCGTGTTTTGAATATGCTCCCAGTGATAAAATTTTCGGTGCTCTGTAATTCTCTTTCGGCATAAGGTGTCAAATTAGCATCGGTATCGTTGTCATTGTCTTCTGTTTTATTTCGCTTTAAGCCAAATCCAGATTTACCCGCAAAACTTCCTACAGCATTACCAAGGGCTATGATCTTGCCGCCGCCGCGTACAAAACTTTTGATTTTGTCACTACTGCTGTCGTTTAGTAAACTACTATACCAACCACTAGGCATCACTATGATATCAAACTGATCCAATAAGACACGCCCTAATCTATCGGCCGCTATCGAAGTAACAGGATATTTTAGCGTTTGTTCAAAAAAGTACCAAGTAGCCCCATAGCTTAGCGAGGAGGTTGAGTTTCCTTTAAGCAAAGCAATACGAGGGGCGTTAATTAATTTGACGTCAGGTGATCCGAAGTCTGGGCCGTTGTCTGCAAAGCTCGAGCTAGCAGCGCTGAGTTGACGTTGGTGGGTATTTGCAAGTGTAGACAGTTTTTGAGAGAGATTGGTAATGTCTTTATTATCGCTTTTGGTTATAATTAAAGAGCCCCGATCATAGGCTACTCCAGCATTCATAAATGGTTTTTCAGAAAAGCGCACTTTTATGCCCTCGGTAAGCAAGGCTGCCAAAAATTGAGCGTCTTGCATACTATCCCATTTGGCGATAAAGCCAGGCGCATTCGCATTGAGAGTGTTAACAGGAGTTTGGAACGGATTAGACGCCGTCGCCGAAATAGTAGCTGTACTGGCAATTGCGTCAAGACCATAAGCGTGTGGCAGGCTCCATGCCGTTATATCGTAGGTAAGCGGTGTGCTGAGTTTGGCATCTGGTTCAAATAAGGCCTTCACCATTTTTCCTTTGGGTTGATTGGTAGGAATGACCATTGCCAGCTCATAACTCAAGCTGCCTTGGCCATTTTTGGTATAATGATATCCTGATGCTTTACCATTTCTGGAAAAGCCATACCTAATCTCATGTCTGTCTAATAGTTGAGCCAATTCTTTGATATTGTCGGTATTGCCGCTAAGGACATAGCTCTTGTAGTTGAGGTCACTATTGTCAAAAAAGGCTGCAAATTCTCGGTTGAGTTTATCGGCGTTTTGAGAAGCTATCTCCACGGTTGACAATCCTGTGGTTTTGTGATGAGCGACGCGATCTACTAAGGTCAACTCAAAACCTTCATCGGTATTGATTCCCAGACCTGCACGACCGTGACCTGCTTGTTCATAGGTCATACCTATGGCGCCCATAAAGGTAGGGTAGGTATCACCGTAGCTAGGATAGAGCAAATCAAAGCGCTCTCTGGTAAAGAATAACCAGCCTTCATCGTCAAAATAACGCGCGTGATTTTTCCCAATTTGTGTTTGAAAGTCTCGCTGCCAATCACTTATAATCTCGTGATAAGGCTCTGCCGCCGGGGCAAAATAATAGGGTTCGTTAATGCCTTGTTCATGAAAGTCGACATGGATATGAGGCATCCATTTGTTATACACTTTAAGTCGTTGTTGTGTTTCTACCTGTGAGGCCCATGCCCAATCTCGATTGAGATCAAAGAGGTAGTGATTAGGCCGTCCACCTGGCCAAGGTTCATTGTGTTCGGCTGCAATTTGTGCGGGATCATAGGGGGTTGCTGCGACCTGATTAAACCAGTTAGCATAGCGATCACGCCCATCGGGATTTATACAGGGATCAATGATCACTACCGTATTTTGCAACCAGTCTTTTTTGGTTGTAATCAATTCGTATAAGGTAACCATAGAGGCTTCGGTACTTGAAGCTTCATTACCGTGTACATTGTAGGACAGCCAGACAATGGCTTTATCGGCAGGTCCTGTGTTTTCTGAGAGCAGTCCTGTTTGAGCCAGATTGGCTTTTCTTATATTTTCTAAATTGTTGTGATTTGCAGGTGTGGTGACCACGGCATAGGTCAAGGGCCGTCTTTCGTTGGTCTTACCGTATTCCTGATAGCTGACCCAGTCACTATTGGAAGCGACATATTCAAAATAGCGCACTACATCGGCATGTCTAGAAAACTGAGTACCAATTTCATACCCTAGAAACTCAGCAGGTGATTTAATGGTTTGAGCGCTAAGTGAGGTAACTACAAATAGAATGGCGTAAAGGTGTAAACGTTTAAGCATTTGGCTGATTTTTAGTAAGAGTTAAAGCTACTAAAAACGACCGACAACCATTTGGCGTTTTAACGTAAATTTGGGAAAGGACATTTTGCATACTTTTATATTTACCAAACTAAACAAAAACGCATGCCCGCAGCTGCCATTGAATACAGGAGTACTGGTTATTTTTCGTCATTAATTTGTGATTATCTCGATCAAAAACCAATCCTAGCTCCTTTTTATCATAGGTTTCCTACTATTGATAACCTCATTGCTCAGGCTCAAGAGAAGGCCGAGGCTTATAACAACCCAGCTGGGTCAGAAACAGCAAAGGTGCGTGAGGTTATTAGCCAGGCGCTACTCAAGCAGTATAAAGATGTGGATACCTCTGAGGCAACCTTAGAGCATATAAAAAGCTTGCAACAAGCCAATAGTTTTACAATCACTACGGGACATCAGCTCAATTTATTTACCGGGCCGCTCTACTTTTTGTACAAAATTATTTCGGTGATCAATCTTAGCAAAAAGCTGAACAGCCAGGATCCAGAGCGCAATTATATTCCAATCTATTGGATGGCTACCGAAGATCATGATTTTGAGGAAATTAATTACTTTAATTATAAAGGGGCAAAAATACAATGGAACAAGGAGGCAGCAGGCCCAGTAGGACGATTGCATACCGATGGTCTAACTGAGGTGTTTGAGTTATTTGCTGCCCAACTGGGTAGTAGCACCAATGCCAAAACCTTGATCAGCCTTTTTGAAAAAGCCTATATCGAGCATGATTCATTGACAGCGGCTACGCGGTTTCTGGCCAATAGTTTATTTAAAGAATACGGCTTAGTTATTATAGATGGCGACGACCCCGCTCTAAAGGCCCTTTACGCGCCTTATATCAAGCAAGAATTATTAGAAGGTGTTTCGCATCAGCAAGTAAACGCTCAGACCAGCAAGCTCACTAATCTTGGCTATCCCGAGCAGGTTTACCCTAGAGCAATTAATTTGTTTTATATCAAGACAGGTTTGCGCGAGCGCATCATTAAAGAAGGTGATCGTTACAGAGTGAACAACACCCAAATTTCCTTTGATCGAGATGAAATTTTACAAGAGCTAGCCTCCCATCCCGAACGCTTTTCTCCAAATGCATTGTTGCGCCCCTTATTTCAGGAGGTCATTTTACCCAATATCTGTTATATAGGCGGCGGAGGAGAGCTGGCCTATTGGTTTCAATTAAAAACACTATTTGAGCGTGTGGGTGTACCTTTTCCTGTACTGCTGTTGCGAAATTCGGCGCTGTTGCGCAGCCAGAAGCATTTGGATAAAACTCAGCGACTTGAAGTAACCGATGCCCAATTGTTCCTCAAGCAAAACGAACTGATCAATCAGAAAATTAGACAGATTTCAAATATAGAAATTGACTTCTCTGATCAACGCGCCTTTTTAAAAGAGCAATTTAAAGCGATGTATCTCATAGCCGAAGAAACAGATCCATCCTTTACTGGTGCTGTCAAAGCACAAGAAGTCAAACAACTCAAAGGTTTAGATCATCTCGAACATCGGCTTTTAAAAGCACAAAAGCGAAAATTACAAGATGAGGTACAACGTCTTGTCGAGTTACAAAATGAGGTGTTTCCAAGACAAAGTCTTCAAGAGCGCAATACCAATTTTTCTGAATTTTACCTCGATTACGGAGAGACACTCATACCCCAGCTGGTAAAAGCACTCGATCCACTTGCAGGACACTTTAGTTTGATTACCCTCTAAGGAAGTATTAAACTTTATTTAAAATCTTGCTTTTGGCTCATTGAAAAGGTATCTTAAGGCTAAAATAAAACCTATGAAGAAAGGATACAGTTCATTATCGGTAGCGATAGAAGATTTGCAAAA
>CAZJWI010000039.1:0-2975 GCA_964549485.1 uncultured Flavobacteriaceae bacterium | reverse complement strand
GGTGAACAATTTGACATACACGGTGGTGGTATGGATTTAAAATTTCCGCATCACGAATGTGAAATCGCCCAAAATGAGGCGGCCATTGGACAGGAGCCTGTACGTTACTGGCTTCATACCAATATGCTCACACTCAATGGTCAAAAAATGGCCAAAAGCACAGGTAACAGTATCAATCCGGATCAGATTTTTAGTGGAGATAGCCCTCATCTGAGTAAAGGCTTTGCGCCTAGTGCTGCCCGATTTTTTATCTTACAGGCCAATTATAGGAGCATACTCGATTTTAGCAATGATGCATTAATTGCGAGCGAAAAAGGCTTTAATCGCTTAATGGAGGCTCTTAAAATTGCAAAAAGTCTTTCTACTTCAGACAGCAGCAGCATGGATGTGAGCAGCTGGAAGCAATCCTGTTATGATGCGATGAACGATGATTTTAATACGCCCGTTCTAATTGCTCAACTTTTTGAAGCGGTGAAACAAATCCACCTTATTAAAGATGGTAAAGCCACGATCTCACAGCCCGATTTGGCTTTGCTTAATGAGACCCTTGACAATTTTGTATTTGACATCCTCGGGCTGGAAGACAGCAACGCTTTCGCGAAAGCGGATGACGACAAATTAAACGGTACCGTCGAGTTATTGATTAAGTTGCGCAAAGAAGCGCGTGACAATAGAGATTTTGCCACTTCAGATTTGATTAGGGATCAACTACTCGAATTGGGAATACAGCTCAAAGATGGTCGGGAAGGCACAACCTATAGTCTAAATTAAACGATATGACTAGCTGGAAACAGATAGCCATCGCGCCACTGCTTGGGCTTATCTGGGTGTATCAAAAGGGTATTTCGCCTTGGTTACCCTCGAGCTGTCGCTATACCCCTACCTGTTCTCAATATACCAAAGAAGCCTTGCAAACGCACGGTCTTTACAAGGGTATGCTGCTCGCTATCAAACGTATTAGCAGTTGTCACCCCTGGGGTGGGCAAGGGCATGATCCCGTACCCCCAAAATAGTGTGCTCACAAATTTTTGCCAGCCCCTGAAGGCTAGCCACACTTACTTTGTTATCTTAGCATACAAACTTTCTAAATCAATAGTAGCACTACATGTTTGCATTAAAATTTACTTGGAATCCTATTTCAGGCATTGATCTTGGCTTTATCACCATTCACTTTTACAGTCTTATGTTTGTGATCGCTTTTGGTCTGGGATATTACCTGATGAAACCCATCTTTAAAAGAGAGGGTGTACCACAGGAAAAACTAGACAGTCTGTTTATGTATGCGGTGATTTCTATATTAGTTGGAGCCCGTCTGGGACATGTCATTTTTTATGAACCCGAACGTTTTAGCAAGGACTTCTTTTCGGTTTTTCTTCCCTTTAGTTTTGTGCCTGAGTTCGAATTTACTGGCTTTAGAGGACTTGCCAGTCATGGGGCTGCCATAGTGACCATTATTGGAATGTATCTCTACAATAAAAAGGTCTTACAAAAATCCTGGCTTTGGATATTGGACCGTGTTGTAATACCAGTTGCCTCGGGAGCTATTTTTGTTAGGATTGGAAATTTTTTAAATTCAGAAATGGTAGGCGATACCACAGATGGACCATTAGGAATTCAATTTGTCCAACATGAGATACGTGAAGGACAAGCCATAGCTACCACGGGTATACGCGATGGTCAAGAGGCCTATCAGGCGCTCACCTCAAATCCAGAATATGCCGGTATTATCGAAGCGCTCCCCTACCGCTATCCGGGTCAATTAATGGAATCATTTGGATACATTTTTGTATTTCTCATTGTATGGGGATTGTATTGGAAGACTGATTTTAGAAAGAAACCAGGGTTTATCTTTGGTACTTTTCTACTGTTGTTAATGACGGTGCGTATTATTGTAGAGCAATTTAAATTGCCTCAGGTTCAAGAGAGAGGCGATTGGGATTTAAACACCGGTCAGTTGCTAAGCATTCCCTTTATACTGATAGGACTTTATTTTGTGTTTAACGCAGTGCGCAAAAAAGAAACCATATGAAAAAGAGCCTTCTCGTCCTTCTAGTAGGGTTGTGTTTGGGATGTAATACGCATCATAAAGAGAAAATAGTACGCACTACAGAAATCGCCTTTACCAAAGAAGGCACGCTTACCCTCATAAAAGCCGACGGCACCGTAATAAGGACTATAGATATCGAGATTGCCGATGATGATTATGAGCGTGAGACAGGCTTGATGCATCGATCTGTATTGGGGGATGATCAAGGCATGCTCTTTATTTTTGACGATGAAGATTATCGTAGCTTTTATATGAAAAACACGCTAATATCTTTAGATATTATATATATAGATGCCGATAAGAAAATTGTGAGTTTTGCAGAACAAACCAAGCCCATGGATGAAACCACCTTGCCAAGCCAGCTTCCTGCGCAATACGTCCTAGAAATAAATGGTGGTCTATCTGAAGACTGGGTCCTAGAAATAGGGGATCAGATTCGTTGGGAACGCCTCTAAATAAATCACATATATCAAGCCAAAAGTAACCGCTGTGGTGTATAGCTTTAGATCGCCGTTATATGCACAACTCAGAAAAAATACCACACAAAAAACCCGCCTTATACCATAAAGCGGGTTTTGTATATTGTCTAGTTTAGCGCTTACTTCTTCGCTAAAAAATCATTTACTTGATCTGGAGACATTACAGACTCCACAAAAGTATATGCTCCTGTCTTTGGAGACTTTACCATTTTGATTGCTTTCGTAAGACGCTTTGATCCGGTCTGTAACGATGCTACTGATTTCTTTGCCATGTCTTGTTATTGTATTTCCTTGTGAACAGTCATACGCTTAAGGATAGGGTTAAATTTCTTTAACTCCATACGGTCTGGCGTATTCTTTTTATTTTTTGTCGTAATGTATCTAGAGGTACCTGGTTGACCAGATGCCTTGTGCGCTGTCCACGCTAAAATTACCTGTACTCTAGTCCC
>CAZJWI010000038.1:0-1592 GCA_964549485.1 uncultured Flavobacteriaceae bacterium | reverse complement strand
GTCTGAATTCGAATTTGCCTTCAAAATCAGTAGAGTCAATCATAATGACTTTATCCGGCTTCTGGAAATTTAATATTGCCATATCGTGTTTTCTAGCTTTGGTTAATATTATTTAGAGTATAATTCGACGATGAACTGCTCATTGATGTTTTCAGGAATCTGAATACGTTGAGGAACAGATACGAACGTACCCTCTTTTTTGTCATTGTTCCATGTGATCCACTCATACACATGCGACGCATTTTGAAGTGAATTGCTGATGGCTTCTAACGACTTTGATTTTTCTCTTACAGCGACTACATCACCAGGTTGTACTTGGTAAGATGGTATGTTTACCAAATTTCCATTTACAGTGATGTGACGGTGAGAAACCAATTGACGTGCACCTCTACGAGAAGGAGAAATACCCATTCTGTAAACTACATTATCAAGACGACTCTCACACAATTGAAGTAATACTTCACCTGTAATTCCGGAAGAGCGATTTGCTTTTCCGTATAGGTTTCTGAACTGACGTTCAAGAATACCATAAGTGTATTTTGCTTTTTGCTTTTCGGCTAACTGTACAGCGTATTCAGATTTTTTACCTCTACGTCTGTTGTTACCGTGTTGTCCTGGAGGATAATTTCTTTTTTCAAAAGATTTATCTTCTCCAAAGATCGCTTCTCCAAATTTACGAGCGATTCTAGTTTTGGGACCAGTATATCTTGCCATTTATTAGTTGTTTGATGAAGGGCGGTAGGAATTAAGGTCAATCCTTCGCAAACCGAACTCCCTTCTGATATTAATACTATTATTACTTAAACGCGACGTCTTTTTGGAGGACGACATCCATTGTGTGGCATTGGTGTAACATCGATAATCTCTGTCACTTCCACGCCGTTGTTATGTATAGCTCTGATTGCAGACTCACGCCCGTTACCAGGACCCTTTACATAAACTTTTACTTTGCGCAAACCAGCTTCATGTGCAACTTTTACACAATCTTCGGCAGCTACCTGAGCAGCGTAAGGCGTATTCTTCTTAGATCCTCTAAAACCCATTTTACCGGCAGAAGACCAAGAGATTACATCTCCTTTTTTATTGGTTAACGAAATAAGTAAATTGTTAAAAGAGGCAGAGATGTGTGCTTCTCCTACAGCTTCTACAACTACCTTACGTTTCTTTGAACTTTGCTTTGCCATTTTTACTTATTATTTAGTTGCCTTCTTCTTGTTTGCAACAGTTTTACGCTTCCCTTTTCTGGTACGAGAGTTGTTCTTGGTACGTTGTCCACGAAGTGGAAGACCTACACGGTGACGAATACCTCTGTAACATCCGATATCCATAAGACGCTTGATGTTCAATTGAACTTCACTACGAAGCTCTCCTTCGATAGTATACGATCCTACAGCTTCACGAATACGACCGATTTCATCATCGTCCCAATCTGAAACTTTTTTTGACTCGTCTACTTTGGCTGTTGCCAAAATTTCCTGAGCTCTACTCTTTCCGATTCCAAAGATGTACGTTAATGCAATTACACCTCTCTTTTGTTTTGGGATATCTATCCCTGCAATTCTAGCCATAACTATTAACCTTGTCTTTGTTTA
>CAZJWI010000037.1:0-21812 GCA_964549485.1 uncultured Flavobacteriaceae bacterium | reverse complement strand
TGCATTTGGCGAAAGCGCTTATAAAAGGCTTGTTCTGGAGCAAAGTGCAATACTTTGGATGGAACTGTAAAAAAATCGGTTTCTTTGGATAGCCAAATCCACAACAATCGATGTCTTTCTAAAGAAAGGGTAGAGGGGCTTAAAACATTTTCTCTTGGGGTGCCATAACCATACGGTAGAAATTTTCTAAACTGCTTGCCATCTATAGGGTCTGTATAACGGCGACCACGCAAAAAGATGGCCAATAAAGGTCGCACCACATAGCTGAGTCGTATCAACAGTGGTCTTGGAATGGCATTTAGAAAAAATTTAAAAACTTTTTTCACCTTATAATACTAGGGCCTGTTGCCTAAATGGAGCCTCTTCGTCACTCTCTATGCCCAGTGCCTGATAGATATACCCAAAGGTAGATAGCAATTCTGGTTTGCCGTCAACTATAGCAACATTATGTTCAAAATGCGCACTAGGTTGGTTGTCGCGCGTGGTAATGGTCCAGCCATCGCTATGTTGTTTGATACTTTTAGTGCCCATATTGATCATGGGCTCTATGGCCACAACCATCCCTTCTATAAATTTCTTGCCTCTGCCACGCTTTCCATAATTAGGCATTTCGGGATCTTCATGCATAGTGCGTCCTAAGCCGTGGCCTACGAGTTCTCTAACTACACCATAACCATAGGCTTCGGTGTATTTTTGAATTGCAAAACCGACGTCTCCTACGCGATTCCCTATTTTAAACTGTTCTATCCCTTTGTAGAGTGAGGTCTTAGTGACCTCCAAAAGTTTTTTGACCTCTGGTGTTACCTCACCTACTTCAAAGGTATAGGCGTGGTCTCCGTAAAAGTCATTTTTTACCGCACCACAGTCTATAGATATGATGTCACCTTCTTCTAAAGGAGTATCGTTAGGGATGCCATGAACCACTTGTTGGTTAGGACTCATGCAGAGGGAATTGGGAAAATCGTATAATCCAAGAAAGCCAGGGACAGCGCCATGGTCACGAATAAACGTCTCGGCTAGTTTATCGAGATGGCGTGAAGTGACACCAGGTTTTACTTCGCTAGCCAGCATCCCTAAAGTCTTAGAGACAATAAGGGCACTTTCTCGCATTAATTCAATTTCTTCTCTCGTCTTTGGTATGATCATATTAATTAGGATCGTCCCTAAAAAAGTCTTCAATCTTAGTGATCAGACTCTTCTTGGTAGGTTTATTTGTCTTTTGTTTGCCTAGTGAAGGTCGCCCGGGTTTGTGATTACTTATCATATGATAAATTTCTCCCCAACCCAACATACCTCCAATATTACGGTCGTCAATAAAAACATCTGCATTAATTTTACGACTGATGCTCGGGTCAAATTCTTCTTCAGGATAACTCTTATTTACCGCATAAAATTCGAGGCCATTGTCTTTGCAAAAAGCCACAGCTTCTTGCAATTTTGCTCCGCTTCTGTAGGTCCATAGGATAAGTGTATGACCCTCATTTTGAAGCTTGATTAGTGTGTCAAAAGCAAAAAGTAAGGGCTTGCCTATGTCTGGATAGGCATTGCTCACTATGGTACCGTCAAAATCTATAGCGATGGTCTTCTTGTCCAAAGGAGATTTGTTTTGACGGCAAAGTTACAAAAAGCCGTCCTTATCATTACTGCACTCTTCGACAATAGTAGTGATGGCTGTGCAATAAAGCTTAATCTACATAGGCGTGCTCATAGGGCTCACCATTTAAAATTTTTGCCAGATCTTTTTCGAGGCTGTCGATAGGATACTCTACGATACGATTAACTTCTTCTCCGTCTACATTGACGATGATCGTCGGAACAAAATTGATATTTTTTCCTTTTTCCAGCCCCTCGGGCGTATCCTTTTCTTCAGAAACGGTAATTAGTGTATAATTTTTTGGATTAAACTCGGCCTCGTCCAAAATTTTAAACAAGGCTGGAATTTCTCGTTGGCTATCTTCACACCAGGTTCCCATATAAATGGTAAGATGGGCGTCTCTTAATTTGGGACCTATTGCCTTGATAACATCTTGATCTACAACATAAGACTCGTAGGTTGGTGTAAACCATTTGTTATAGGGTGGTTCCATGAGTTGCTCTCGTTTGGTTTTTCCCAAAAGAATGGGGTCATTAGAAGTATCTAAAACCTCTTCCTCATCAACAACTACAGAGGTAGTTGTTTCAACTCCGGCAGCAGCATCTGTAGCCGTTGTAGTGTCCTTTGATTCTTTGCAGGAGAAAGTAAGAAATGCACTTAGGGATAATCCTAGGAGTAAAGTGCTATTAAGAGGGGTTCTGTTGTATAAAATCATTTGTAAAAAGTGTAAGCGTTATTTATTGATTTTTCTTCACCTTAGTAAAACTGGTATAGGCCCAAAAAATACCTAAGACTAATCCTAAGAAGGCTATGATATATTGTTGTTTCAGATAGGAACTTATGGCAAGACCAAAACCAAAAATTGTCCAAAGTATACTAGTGCCTTGACGTAATTTATTTTCAGAAATTGCCATTATATCAACGAATGTCTATTCATTGCCTTAGGTTGAGAAACACCCAATAGCTTTAAAATGGTAGGTGCAATGTCTGCCAATATACCGCTGTTAATTTGATCTAGGGTTTTATCGACCAGGATAAGGGGTACAGGATTGGTGGTGTGAGCCGTATTGGGACTACCGTCTGGGTTGATCATGGTTTCTGCGTTACCATGGTCGGCAATTATAAGCAATGTATAGTCGTGTTTTTGCGCCGCTTCTACAATATCACGGGTACAACTGTCTACTACTTCGCAGGCCTTGATGGCCGCCTCCATATCCCCAGTATGCCCCACCATATCAGGATTGGCAAAATTCAAACAAATAAAGTCTGCACTTTCTGCCTCAATTTCGGGCACAATTTTATCCCTTATATCAAAGGCACTCATTTCTGGTTGTAAATCGTAAGTGGCCACTTTGGGCGAAGGGCATAGGATTCGATCTTCACCTTCAAAGGGTGTTTCTCTACCTCCATTAAAAAAGAAGGTAACATGAGGGTATTTTTCGGTTTCGGCTATGCGTATTTGCCTTTTATTGGCCTTGGCCAAAACTTCTCCTAAAGTGTCTTCTAAATTTTCTTTGTCATAGACCACATGTACATTTTTAAAAGTATCGTCATAATTAGTCATAGTCAGATAAAGAAGATCTAGGGCTTTGGTTTGCTGTGCCTCAAAATCACGTTGAGAAAGCATTTGGGTGAGCTCGCGACCTCTGTCAGTTCTAAAATTGAAAAAGATAACCACATCTCCTTCATTCACTGTTGCGAGTGGTTTTCCATCTTGAACTACGACAATAGGTTCTATAAATTCATCGGTGGTGCCACGATCGTAACTTTGTTGTATAGCCGCAACTACATCAGTAGTGGTTTCTCCTTTGCCGGTAGTTATCAAGTCATAAGCCTTTTTAACACGATCCCATCGCTGGTCACGATCCATGGCAAAATACCTTCCAATTACACTAGCGATATTGGCATTGTGCGCTTTCGCGAAAGCGTGCATATCTGTCAAAAATCCTTTTCCAGATTTGGGATCGACATCACGACCATCGGTAAAGGCGTGAATGTAATTTTTATCAACCCCAGCCGCTACGGCAGCCTTGAGCAAGCCTTTGAGATGGTTGGTGTGGGAGTGTACTCCTCCATCAGAAACCAAACCGAGATAGTGAATAGGTTTGTCATGGGTTTTGGCGTAGAGAAAAGCTTCTCTGAGTACCGCTTCGTCCTTTAACGTATTGTCTTTGATCGCCTTGTTAATTTTGGCCAAATCTTGGTATACAATACGACCTGCACCAAGATTCATATGACCTACTTCGCTATTGCCCATTTGCCCATCAGGAAGTCCTACGTTGGCTCCGTGGGTGAGCAGCTCACTGTGGGGATAATTCTCGTATAGGCTGTCTATAAAAGGCGTGTTGGCCTGATCTACGGCAGAGACAGTTTGGTCTGGAGCCATACCCCAACCGTCCAGTATCATTAAGATGGTTTTTTTATTCAAGACAATCAATTTTAAGCGATAAAGATAAAAACTAAAACCCGTCGAGACGGGCTTTTTTTGTTGGATTTAACGAAAACGATTTAGCCTTCATTCCTGTATTTTTCAATACTCTCTCTGATGCGTTCTATCCTGTTTTCAGGATCGGGATGCGTACTTTGAAACTCGGGTACCCGATTAGGACCGCCCGCAGCTTTTAAGATTTGCATCACACCTATCATCTCATTGGGATCATATCCCGCATTAATCATAAATAATACGCCAAGGTCATCGCTTTCGAGCTCGTCTTCACGACCGTTGCCTAAGAGAACATTTTGTCCAATAGATCCTACGGTTTGCCCCATGCCACCACCTACTTCGGCACCCATAGAAATGGTCTGCCACATTTTACTTTTCGAAACGCGTTCGGCGCTGTGTTTACCGAGTACATGACCAATCTCGTGGCCTAAGACGCCGGCAACTTGATCTTCATTTTCTAGACGGCTATACAGCGCATAGGTCATAAATATTTGACCGCCAGGTAGTGCAAATGCATTTATGGTTTGGTCATCTCTTAACAAGTGGAAGTCATATTGATAAGGCGTATCTGCCGCTATGCTACGCTGTACCAGCTTGTTGCCAATACGATCAATTTCTGCCTGTAAGGCTTGATCTGGATACAATCCGCCGTGTTGTTGAGCCATAGTTGGGGCGTGAGCCAGACCAATTTGTATTTCTTCCTGTGGGGTCATGTCTATAGATTGAACAGTTCCTGTATAAGGATTCGTCTCTTTGTTGCTGCAGTATTTGAAGTAACCAAATGCTGCTATACAGACCCCAATAAGTAGCCTTATTTTTAAATTTCTTCCGCCTCGCATACGATACTATTTAGTACTTAAAATTACGGAATATTATTTAGAGCGGCCTTATGCAAGTTAATGGGCCACTTTTTTTTAAAACACTAAGGAATTTTAGATAGACTACTAAACAAGCAGCAATAGCAAGTAGACACTATTACTAATCAAGTGCCATACGCCAGTTAAAAGGATCTTCGGCTCTGTTGTATTGGATATCGTTTAACGCCTTTTTAAAACGTCTAGAATAACTCTGGTCAGTTTGCCCAGGCAATTCATATTCTTTATCGTCATAACCAAAAGCAGAGAAAGGCACAACTACAGCTGCAGTACCTGCTCCAAAAATTTCTTTGAGATCTCCGCTATTTGCGGCAGCAACTATTTCGGTGACTTTTACAGGTCGCACCATTACAGGGATATTGTGCTTTTGAGCTAAGGCGATAATACTTTTGCGGGTTACCCCATCCAAAATACGATCACTAGTAGGTGCAGTAATGAGCTCGTCTCCAATTCTAAAAAATACATTCATTGTACCTGCTTCTTCCAGATACTCATGAGAACTGGCATCGGTCCAAACAATTTGTTGATACCCTTTTTCTTTGGCCAGGTTGGTCGGATAGAATTGCGCAGCATAATTACCAGCTGCTTTGGCATAGCCTACACCACCATCGGCGGCACGGCTAAATTGTTGTGCAAAAAGCACCTTCACAGTACCCGAATAATAGGCCTGAGCAGGAGCACATATGATCATAAAGCGATAGCTGTCTGAAGGTGAGGCAGACACGCCATTTTGAGTAGCAATGACAAATGGTCTTATGTATAGGGAGTTGCCATCTCCTCCTTTGATCCAGTCTTTATCGAGATGGAGCAAGGTTTTCATACCTTCAAAAAAATACGCTTTTGGAAAGGCTGGAATCGCCAGTCGTTCTGAAGATTTATTAATTCTCTCCCAATTGTCTTCAGGTCTAAAAAGCCAGGCTTGCCCCTGATCGTCCTTAAAGGCCTTCATACCTTCAAAAACGGCTTGCCCATAGTGAAACACTTTGGCGCTAGGCTCTATAGACATAGGGCCATAAGGAACAATTTCAGGTTCTTGCCACGCCCCATTTTTAAAATCACATACAAACATATGATCTGTAAAGACGCTCCCAAAGGTGAGATTGTTAAAATCTACTTGGTCTATTTTAGAGCTATCTCTTTTGGTGATTTTCATGGATGTGGTCTATTTTGGGTGCAAATTTAAGAATTAAACCGTCGAGAGCCGATGAGAATTGCATAATTTTGCGGTATTAATTTAGAAATCAAACGACCTATGAAAACTTTTGCAATAATAGCCCTAGCTGGAATGGTGGCTATAGGCTGTGCTGAAAAAAAGGAAAATACCACTACTACTGAGACCGTTGAGGTAGAAGTTAACAAAGAGATGGATACTGAGAAAGACGTTGCTATGATGACCCAAGATGGCTATGCACAATACGGTGCGAGCATCACAGCAGCAGATGCGCTTCCTGCCGAAAAAATAAACGAGCAATACAAGAATATGGCCCTAGGAGATACGGCTACGGTTAAATTTGAAGCACCCATCAACGCGGTTTGTCAGGCCAAGGGCTGTTGGATGCGCTTAGCTGTTGACCAGGAAGAAGAAGTGTTTGTCAAATTTAAAGACTATGAATTTTTTGTGCCTTTGGATGCTACAGGAACTGCTGTAGTTGAGGGTAAAGCATACATAGAAGAAGTGTCTGTAGATGAGCAAAAACACATGGCCAAGGATGCGGGTAAAACCGAAGCAGAAATCGCGGCTATTACGTCAACCAAAAAGGAGTATCGTTTTATGGCAGACGGTGTGCTTATCAAAGCCGAGCAATAAACCTATAGTAATGAAGAGAGAGGTCATTACCACAGCAGACGGATCAAAAACGATTCAGATCACTGATTGGAATGAACAATATCACAGTAAGCATGGCGCGATTCAGGAATCGCGCCATGTTTTTTTACAAATGGGTTTGGCCCACTATATCGAGAAGGCAGTCAAGGGATTAGAACACCCAATTGCTATTGTTGAGATGGGATTGGGTACAGGATTAAATGCTTTACTCACCTTAGAGGCAACTGCCAAGATACATCGACCCATTAGGTATACTGGTATTGAGGGATACCCAATAAGTCCTGAAGAAATTGACGCTTTGGCGTATTACCAGCATCTAGCAATGCCTGAGGCCAAGCAAACTTGCCAGCAACTACATCAGTGCGAATGGGAAGCGTGGCATGAGATTGGGTCTAAATTTCATTTCTACAAGCGCCAGCAACGATTTGAAGACTTTGAGGATGAGGCCAATTATGACATCATTTACTTTGATGCCTTTGGAGCCAGGGTACAACCCGAATTATGGAGTGCGACTATTTTTAAAAAGATGTATGACGCTTTACGCGAAAATGGCATCTTGGTCACTTATGCCGCCAAGGGTAGTGTGAGACGCGCCATGCAGGAGGTAGGCTTTACTGTTGAACGTTTGCCAGGCCCTCCAGGAAAACGCGAAATGCTACGCGCCACTAAGATCCCCTCGGCTGTGTAAAACGCTCCATCAGTAACACACTAACCCCTCCAAGACAGTAGGCCAGGAAATCTTTTGGATCAAAGGTACTACCCAAGATCAGGTGTACAAGGTGGTATTGTGATAGGCCTAAATGGGTGGTGATTTTTGCTAATTGTAAGAATTCTATCATAAACGCAAAGAGCAGGACGATGACTACTCGTTTTGTTATACCTAAGGATAAATTCCAGCTGGGGCGTAGTGCGATAAGTGCACTGAGTAGACAATATAATAACACAATAACAAGTAAGTCTCCTAAAAATGGGCGTATAAAATTATCACGGGCATAGACCGCAATAGCAAACTCTACAATTAGAAATGCTAAAAAGCAAAAGCTGTAATATCGAAATCGGTTTATGGATCGCATCAGTCAGTACTTTTAATAGGTTCTTAGCAAAACCAGTACAAAACAACCGTAAGCAGCCGGTATATTCAGCAAAATAAATCCGATGCTGCGCAGGTGTTCAATTGTCGCCTTTTTAAGGATGAAGGCATGAATGATTACCGCCATTAGTAGGATGAGGTGTATGATAATAGAAGGTGCCAGATGGTAAATACCAAAATTCAGTGATACCTCATTAGGGTAGATATAATAAACAACTACTTGAAGGAGGCCAAAGCAAAAGCTAAAGAGCGCTGCATACCATCCCATTTTAGTGATATTGTATTTGAAGGTAATTTTCATTTGTTCTCTGTAATTGTGGCGGCCTGTGAAAGTCTCATGCCAGCCAGGGTTTGTGCTTGCCAGGTCTGATTGGAAAGCTTTTTTAGGTAATAGGCATTGCGTTTTTCAATACGTCTAACATCATCGATCTTTTCTGGGTGCTTTTTGGCGTAAGCGTATAACAAATCTCCATTAGATCGAGAAAGACTCAAGAGATAATACAGGTCAGGCTCAGGAATATGGGTCAGATTAAATTGAGTGATGCTTCGATCCCAGGAGAAACTGGCTAAAAAGATCAACACAAAAAAGGCCATGCGACCATTGATTCTCAGAAGCTGATATACCGTTTGTTTATGGCTTATTTTGATAAAGGTGGTGACCAAGCCTACTGCGCTTAAAAACAGATAAACAAATACTCCAACACGCTTATAAGTTAGACCTAGCGCCTCACAGTAAACCGTATTTTTGTAAACGGTCAGAACCACAATGATTAGGTTGGCCAACAACCATAGGTAGGTGAGTGTTTTTAAGGTGTGATTTTTCTTATAAAAATTAAGGTTGCCTCTAAAAAAAATCAAAATGAGAATGATGGCAAGTACGATACTGGTAATTAGGGCATTAATACCCGAGTGAACGGCCTGTGACAAAGCTGGCCCTAACTCTTGCGGCAAATAGATTATCAGGTACACATCGGATGCGATATAGCCAAATATGAGTACCACCAGGACAGTGATTAGCAGTATAGCCAGGTGATATTCTTTGACAAGAAGCTGGCATTGTGCTGCTGTCATAGACCGTTGGCGAAGGTGGGAGGGAGTATTGTCTTCGGCTTTTACTATTAGATCGAGTTGGGCTGTAGTACTACAATTTAATAACAACAGATACCCCATAAGGGCAAATAGTAGCCAATAGAAGTTGATAAAGGAGAGGTCTATATAATCAAAACCCTTTGCAAATATGGGATTAGCCTGGCTGTATAAACCTCCAAAAACTGCGATCAATACACTAAGGAGGACAAGGGTAAGGGTGATAAATTTAAAGTCGTAAATGTTGTGGGGCCTTTTGGGAGCTTGTTTTGTAGGTTGGGTCCTATGTATAGCTATATGTAATTGCCCTAAAACGGCCTGATACATCCCGTTAAACCATTGTACATAGACCGAATTTGAAGCGGCAGTTGTAGCGCCAACAAATATTAGAAAGGTCAAGAGCGTATTAGAAATAGCAAGACTACTGTTGTTAAAAAATACGAAGCCAGCAGATAGGAGGTAAGTAGCAGCAAGTACCCATATCACTTTGCTATGGTGTATGGAGGGTTTTAGTACAAAAAGTATGGCTGTACTACAAAGTGCAAACAGCAGCATATTAAGACCTAAATCTTGTTGATAAAATAGCGTGCTAAACAGTAGCGCACCTAGAATACAAAGCAATTGACGTTTCATATTAGATAATGTTTAAAGTGGTTTGTAACTGATGTAGAGGCGTATGCAGTAATTTGACATAATTAAGATCATAAAGCCTATGCGCTTTTTTACCCCTTTGAAAAGCGGTCTTAAATACAGACCAATGATCTGGAAACAATATGCTCCCTATACATATAACCAAAAGGAGGTAGAGCGAGCGTTTGCCGTTGCCGAGTAATAAAAACTGCATGCTAATTTCTTCGGGCACCGAGATACCCGTAGCGGTAATCACATGAAAGACATCGTGATTTTCTAATTGCGGTTCTGGTGTAAAATGATATTTGAGCAAAAAGCATCCTAAGTGATACCCTAAGGTATTGGGTGGGTAGGACAGTAGTTCTGAGACAGAAATACCCCATGCCACCTCTTTTTTAAAAAGGAGTTTATAGGGTTTTTTGCTGTACTCATACAATTGTTCGAGTAACAAATAACGTATTGTTTTCATATTTTAAAGTACTTTGAAATTCAAAGTTGATAGTTAAAAAAAAGAGTTCTAATCTGATTTTAATAAGTTCTCCAAGGCTTGAATATGTTTTTTAAAGGCGTTTTTTCCTTTAGGTGTTACTCTATAGCTGGTATTGGGTTTCCTACCTATAAAGGCCTTGTGCACCGAGACATATGCTTCTTTCTCGAGCGCCTTGGCGTGGCTGGCCAAATTACCATCGGTGGTACCTAGTAACTCTTTTAATTCTTTAAAGGAGGCACTTTCATTGACCATCAATACACTCATAATGCCTAGTCGTATTCTATGGTCAAAAGCTTTATTTATATCAGTGATTATAGACATGAATTAGGTTATCATTTGTGAATTGCGATCGTATTTGAAATACATCACACTGCCATATACAATATGCAAAATACCAAAACCAATGGCCCAAAAATACAGTCCAAAACCGATAAATTGAGTACTTATTAGCCCAATTGTAACATTGGCTATTCCCAAATACTTAATATCACCTAAGGTAAATTTGCTCGCGTTTATAAGAGCTAAGCCGTAAAAGATAAGCGTGGCCGGAGCAATAAGCCCAATGATATCGTATTGGAGTAATACCATACAAAACAAACCTCCTGTAGCCAGAGGTATTGCTAAGTTGATAGCAAGCCGTCTAGAAGTTGCATCCCAGATCTTTTCATGTTGCTTCTTGGCCTTACGTACGGTAAGAATAATACCCGTTACAACAGCAGCAATTAATGTGATCAGGCCAATGAGCACAAGTTGTCGCCCTAGATCTGTAGTTACAGAGGTAAGCAAACCTGTAGAGGAGCTGCCTTGTTCTGGATTAAAATATTCTAATCGAGGTATGGCGTTGTTGGCCTGTGCCTCTCTGGCTATAAAGCGATTGGCAACAAAGAAAGCGATCAAGGCATAACAACCAGCTAGTATTCCAGAAAGTCCGCTTAGGGACATAAAACGTGAAGATTTGTTCATCATCGTCTTAATGCTGGCTAGATCTTCTATATATTTTGATGACTCCATATTAAAGTACTTTGAAATTCAAAGTTAATACAAATTATTGAGCTAGATTTACTTTTATGAAAATTTTAGGTCATAGGTAGAATAGCCTTAGAGTACCTTAGATTTTACGCGTTTCCACACTATAAGTAATAATATGCCAGATACTATGCAGAGTCCAAGTAATAGTAGGGCAGTGGTGTACTTACTATAGATAAAATAGCCTACAGTAAACATAATGCTGTAAATAAAAATACAACCTAGTAACATGGCTAGGATACCCGAAGGTACACTCCATGCCTCACTCGTTTTATCCAGTATCACACCTTCTTTATGAGCTAGCTGTCTAATTTTCTGCCATCCAGGACCACCAGGCTGGGTTTTTTGATAGAAGCGATACAGTACCTCCTTAGTTTCGGGCTGTGTCAAAAAGGTAACCAATAACCAGATAAAGGTAGTAATAGCAACGGCCAGTGGGATAGAGGCCCAGCTAGGAAAAATACCCGCCTCAAAATTGCCATTGCGTATGGTGCCAAAAAGAAAGGCTTTGATAACGGCTGTTTTAAACAGTAAAGAGATAATGCCCGAACTCACCATGGCAGTGATTTCGCTCCAAGCGTTAATACGCCACCAAAACCATCTGAGGATAAATATTAATCCGGTACCCGCCCCAAAGAGAATAATGATGTCAAATAACTCTTTTGCATTGGTGAGTTTAAGTGCGATCAAAGCGCTAATGACCATCAATACAACTGTAGTGACACGGCCCACAGCTACCAATTCTTTTTCGGTGGCATCTGGTTTTACTTGCTGGGCATAAAAGTCGTTAACAATATAGGAAGCTCCCCAATTGAGGTGGGTACTAATGGTACTCATATAAGCCGCAGAGAGCGAAGCGAGTACCAGCCCTAAAAGCCCGCTAGGAAGCATCGTTAGCATGGCCGAATAGGCCAGGTCATGCCCTAGCTTATCATTAGTGACATTAGGAAATGCCTGCTGTATACTTTGTAAATCGGGAAATACGATCAACGATGCTAGCGCTACCAATATCCAGGGCCACGGGCGTACCGCATAATGCATAATATTAAAGAAAAATGTGGCTCCTATGGCGTGATTTTCATTTTTGGATGCCAGCATACGTTGGGCTACATAACCTCCTCCTCCTGGTTCGGCGCCAGGATACCAGGAGCTCCACCATTGTACGGCCAGCGGAATGATAAGCAGCGTGATGATCATTTCGGTATTGTCAAAGTCGGGTAGGATGTTTAGCTTGTCTTTGACATTTTCATGAGTAATAAGGGCCTCCAACCCACCAACCTCTGGCAAACCTACGATGTAGATGGCCGCGCCAAAAGCACCTGCCATTGCCACAAAAAACAATATAAAGTCTGTATAAACGACACCTTTAAAGCCACCTATCGCACTAAAAATTACTGTAATCAAACCAGCGATGACCACTGTAGTTACAGGATCTAACCCTAACATTACCTGGCCTATTTTTATAGCAGCCAAGGTAACCCCAGCCATTGCCAGTACATTAAAAAGTATACCGAGGTAAATGGCTCTAAAAGACCGTAAAAATCGCGCCGGAGCCCCTCCGTAACGCAATTCATAGAATTCGATATCTGTTTTAACTTCTGATTTGCGCCAAAGCTTGGCGTACACAAAAACGGTCAATAATCCTGTGATCAAAAAAGCCCACCATGTCCAGTTGGCAGACACTCCATCGACTCTAACGATATCTGTAACAAAATTAGGAGTATCTGTAGAAAAGGTAGTGGCTACCATAGAAAGGCCCAACAGCCACCAGGGCATATTACGGCCCGACAAAAAATACTGGGTCGAATTTTTGCCAGAAGCTTTTCCTACATAAATGCCAATACCTAAAATAATGGCAAACAAACTGAAAATAATGGCTATGTCAAGGGTAGATAAATCTATCATAAAGTGTCTAGGGTATTAGTTCCAGTTTAGGGTGCCGATATGACGCGAAAGATAATCATTCATAGTAAGTATATCGTCTTTGGCGGTCAAATCGGGTACATGCTCACTTCGATACACAACTTTTATAGCCTTGGGAGTAGTCTTGATCATTGATGTGAGCACAGCGGGCAGTTCTTTTTCTTGTCGCACAGGGTGAAGTGGGCAATCTCTCAAATACTCAAAACAGTCTTGACCATGAAGTTTAAAAATATTCATGCTTACGCGAAAACGACCGTCGGGATCTTTATACTTTTCGAGATCGTTTAAGGCAGGTTTTTCTACTATAGCCCTGAGGTAATCGTCTTTATCAATAGTAAGCAGTGCAAATTGTGCAATACGGGCCATAGGGAAATCCAATTGGGCTCTGTCATACGCGATTAGTACGTTATTGTGCGGATGCACACACAAGTTTTGTATGGCCTCGGCGCTGTATAAATTATCGGCATTGCAAACCAAAAACGACCGCTTTTGTAATGACGGGTATTGTTGAAGCGCTTGAAAAACAGCATCTGCTGTGCCTAGAGGTTTGTTTCTATTTTCTGGAATTGTTTGAATGGCGTAATTAATAGAGAGACCGTGAAAGTTATTATTATTTATTTGATCTCCATAATAGGCTTTGAAGCCTGCCCCACGACTTCCAATGATGATAATGATGTTGGTGATGCCCGCTTTTTTGGCATGGTACAAAATATAGTCCAACATAGGTCGACCATTCACTTCTATAAGCGCCTTACTTTGCGTATTTGCCTGTTCCTGCCATTTGGGCGAAAGTGTGACTGTACTGGCCTTCTTCATTCGGGAAGAGGCTCCTCCTGCAAGTATGAGTAGGGTATCTGTCATAATATATGTACTCCTTTACTGATGTGAACTTGATAAGCCGCTGTGGCGCCGGCTTCTCGTATCGCGTCAATTACATCTTGTTTAAGGGCAAAAGGTGCAAGGGCACAAATACAACCCCCACCGCCAGAACCTACAATTTTTGCACCATAAGCACCAGCAGTTAAAGCTGCTGTAATCATGGCATCAATCCTCTCAACAGTGAGCCCCAATTGCTCTTTTAAAACGCTGTGATGTGCGGTCATTAATTGGCCAATGTGTTTGTAATCAACATTCTTTTCGCTTAAAGCGAAAAAAGCCTTTTGCGTAATTTCATGATTCTTAAGTGCTGCATAAAAATAAGGTTGCAACGCTATTGGTAGTAGGCCAGCAAGTGTCTTATATTGAGCTATTGTAGTAGCTTCTAAATCAAAATCCGGTCTCTGCTCTGTGATGAGCTGTACGGCATCCTGAGCCCTTGATTTTACTTTTTGTAGCAGGCCAATAGTGTTTTTGGCAATTCCAGATTCTCCAATTATAAGGCCATCTATTTGATGGTCAAAGGTTTTGATTATACCCATTTGTTTGGTTTCCAAATAGATCATCTCACCCAAAGCGCTGGTGTACTGATCCATTTTGCCACCGGGAGACCCTTGTTCTACCACCTCAGCTTCATAAGCCAATTGCCCAATAAGTTGTGGATGAACTTCTTGAGAAGCACCAAAAGTGTGTAAAAGAAATTGTACCCAGGCCACCACCAGGGCCGAAGAGCTCGATAGTCCTGCATTTATAGGAATATCGCCTTTTATTTCAATGTCAAAATTTCCAGTAGGTTTACAACCCACACCTCTTACCACCTTAATAGCCGCCATCATATGTTTATACCGCCTGTAATGCTGGTCTAATACATCGGTATTGGTTTGTCCTGTTATCGTATCAAAAGAGAATGAAAATTGTTCTTCAATATCAGGTAAATAAACCGTAGTCTGATTTGCACTGCTGGCAGTGGCACTTATGGTTATATAGCGATCTATGGCGCAGGCAATTACTGGGAGATGCAAATAGTCCTGATGGTCTCCAAATAAACAAATGCGTCCCGGCGCTTTAGCAATAATTTTTTTTGGCACTAGTAGGTGTCTTTAATCCATGGATAAGGGGTACGACTTAACCAGAGCCCTCTGGTAAAATCTGGAAAATCCTGGGGTTCACCATTGTTGGCTATTGAGGCCTCTGAAAGCGGGGTTATTGCACTCCAGGCTGCGGCATCATAAGCATCTAATGGTGGTGCAATATTCTGTTTGGCACTTTCTACAAAGGCATTTAAGACAAAGAAGTCCATACCGCCATGTCCCGAGCCCTGTGCATAGTCTCCATATTTTTTCCACAAAGGGTGATCGTATTTTTCTAACCAGGGGGTAGCATTATCCCAGCGATGTGGGTCGCTTTTATCTTCGATATAGATACGGTTCCCATCAACCTCCCAAAGCCCTTCACTTCCTTGAACTCGAAAGCCCAATGAGTACGGTCTGGGTGAATTACAATCATGGGTCACAATTATGGTTTCGCCTTGAGCGGTGGTAATAGTAGAGGTGATAATATCGCCCTGTTTAAATTTGAGTTTGGCATTGGGGTGATCTTCACCTCCGTGCTTAACGATGTACTTATGAAGGCCCACACCTTTGGTAGCATGCGAAGTCATAGAGACAAAACGATTCCCTCTATTGATATTACACATGGTTGCCACGGGTCCTACACCATGGGTAGGATAGACATCTCCGTTTCTTAGCAAAGAATGCTGGGTACGCCATTTGGATTCTGATATGCCTTTGTCTCCAAATTCGACACCTTTGCCATAGGCGGTTTTCCCATCGTTAAATTTGACAAATCGCAAATCGTGTTGATACCCGCATCTAAAATGTAATAATTCTCCAAACAAGTTTTGACGCACCATATTTAAAACTGCCATAATATCTCGACGATAGTTGACATTTTCTAATATCATCAAATGGCTACCGGTTTCTTCATGGGTATTTACCAAATCCCAACATTCTTCCATGGTATTGGCCGCAGATACTTCAACACCTGTGTATTTTCCTGCCTCCATGGCGTCTACAGCCATTCGGGTATGCCATAGCCAGGGAGTCGAAATAATCACAGCATCTACCTCCTTAAGTTCGAGAAGGTTTTTGTAATCATAGTCATCTTTCCCAAATACGCTAGCAGCAGCCATCCCAGCTTTTTCCATTTTTTCTTTGGCAATAGCTATACGATTGGAGTCAATATCACAAATAGCGGTTATCAAAACATCCTTGCGCTGGAGTAGATTGTTGAGGTGATTGGTGCCTCGTAAGCCTACACCTATAAGCCCTATTCGTAATTTCTGGGCATTGGTTGCGGTGGCTGCTATGGAGAAGCTTGGTGCCAAAGCAAGGCCTGCACCTACTACTGCGGTTTGTTTGATAAAGGTTCGTCTTTTTTGCATAATGATATCTACTTAGGTCATCAAATCTTACTGTGCTATCTAAAGCGATCAAGGATTTCTGGTCCTTGAAAATAGTCAAAAATCTAAGAATAGGATCTTTGATTTTAATTTTTCATAGTCATCCGTTATGGCTAATGACCATTCTATAGAAGGCATACTTAGTATGCGTCTGTATACTATTGGATAGCCTAAGATTTGCCATAAAAGATGGCTCGCCTCGGTGACCGGCATAAGATTTTCTCTATAATAGAAAAAGCCCTACAACCCTAACATATAAGCTTAGCTTAAACAATATGCTGTCTTATTTCAAAACAGTTAGCGCTTATCAGTACCCTAGTATGCGTGTTTAGACTTGATTTATTCGAGTCAAGCCAAGTAATCTTATAGACTTATAATGGAGAACAAATAGTCATACCTTATAATTTTTATCTTTATACCGTTTATACACCAAAACTAAATAATGAATCCTGCTCAAAACTATATTTTGTCTCAACCAGAGCCTTGGCGATCCATCTGTTTAGAATTACAAGCAATTATCAAACAAACCTTGCCAAGAGTTGATGAGCAATATAAATGGCGTTTACCTTTTTATAAATTGGACAACAACATGCTCTGTTTTATCAACGTAAGAAAGACTTTTGTTGATCTAGGGTTTGTTTATGGCATAGCTTTGACCCAATATCAGGAGTATCTCATAGCAGGAGAAAAGAGAAAACAATTACGCTCTTTGAGGTATTATAGTCTTGAAGAAATTAACCCTCATATCATTAGTAGTATTCTAACAGAAGCTGCTTTAATTGGAAGAAATACTAAAAAGGGGTAAATGCCCCTATTACAGTTTTCTTCTAAGCTCGATATTTGTAGGGCAGTTTATGTTTGAGGGAACATAAACTTGCTAACCATCGCAATAGCCTACGACTATATAGTTAAAGGCAATGTATGATAGCAAGCAGGGAGCTTTTGGGGGAAGGCTCCCTTTTTGTGTCATATTATTTGATTAGGAGGCCGTCAATTCTAAGAATAAGCTTTCCAAACTCGCATTTTTTTGATTGAGTTGAAGAATTTTTAAATCATTGTCGTGGGCAAAATCAAAAACCTTTGCCCTCATATCGGTAGTAGTGTCAAAAGTGATCTCGTAAGTAAACTCATGAGTGTTTACTACTTTTTTGACATGATCTAATCGTTCTAGCGCTACTTCTTCTACGCGATAGTCAAAAGCTACGATTACGGTTTGTTGTTCTTGCTGGCGCAACTCGTTTAGTTTCTTATCGGCTACTATTTTTCCTTTATTGATAATGATGACACGATCGCAAATAGCCTCCACTTCTTGCATGATATGTGTACTCATAAGGATCGTTTTTTGTTTCCCAATTTGAGTAATTAATCGGCGTATTTCCAAAAGCTGGTTGGGATCTAGTCCGGTAGTAGGCTCGTCCAGAATGAGCACCTCGGGGTCATGTAGCAAGGCATTTGCCAGGCCCACGCGCTGTCTATAACCCTTGGAAAGTTGACCAATTTTTTTGTGCGATTCTGGCTCTAGGCCGCATAAGTTGATGACCTCTTGTATGCGCGCTTTGTCTATAGCATATACCTTAGCATTAAAATCAAGATATTCCCTGACATACATCTCAAGATATAATGGATTGTGCTCTGCCAGATATCCTACAGAGCGCCTTACATCTTGTCTTTGGGTTTGAGTGTCAAAAGTATTGACAGTGGCGGTTCCTTCACTAGGTAATAAATAGGTAGTTAAAATTTTCATCATGGTACTTTTACCAGCACCATTAGGGCCAAGAAAACCTACTATTTCTCCTTTGTTTAGCTCAAAAGATATCGCATCCAAGGCTTTTTGATCTCCGTATAATTTAGTCACTTGGGCTACCTGTATAGACATAATGAGTTTTCTACAAATTTAATTAAAGATTAGCACTCTGCTCTGTAATGTCCTTATCCATATTTATTTGATAAGAGGAGATTTTTGACAGTAGTAATACAACAGCCTCAGTATCGATTTATTTTGAAGAATGATTAAAAAAAGAGCAGCATTAGCATCAGATTAATAAAATTTACCTAAAAGTTTAAGTGAAGGTCAATACAATCACTTTTTTTTCTACATTAGCACTTTAACAATTCATAATGTTAACAAAGGTTTATTACTGGAACAACTATTTTACTTTCTTCTTTTATAAGAAGAGAGCAGGACTGTTGTAGAGTAGTAAAACAAACACACTCAAAACTCATTAAAGTCCTGATCATATGTCAGGACTTTTTTTATGAATAATACGAGTGTCAAATCTAGCGATGATAAAGTCAATAGTGCCAATGAAAACGATAGCAATACAAGGAATAAAAGGGTCTTTTCACCACCAGGTTGCTCAAGAATTTTTTTCTCAAGAGATCTCTGTGGTTGAATGTGATTCTTTTGGCAGCTTGATACATTCACTCACCCATGGGCAAAGTACTGATGCTGTGATGGCAATAGAGAATTCTATCGCTGGGGCTATTTTACCCAACTATGCGCTCATTGATGGGAACAATGTGAGTATTGAGGGCGAGTATTATTTGTCGATCCAACATCATTTGATGGCACTTAGTGGGCAAGGCTTAGCAGATATAAAAGAAGTCTGGTCTCATCCTATGGCCCATTTACAGTGTCGTAGTTTTTTTAAAGACTATCCACATATAAAACTGGTAGAAGAAGTAGATACGGCCTATGCCGCCCAACAGATTCAAGCCAGAGAGTTAAAAGGTATTGCTGCCATTGCTAGCCAAAGCGCCGCTAGTTTGTATAATTTGACCATATTAGAGCGATCAATACAAACCATAAAAGACAATGCCACTCGTTTTTTTATTCTAAATACCAGCGGAAAAAATATTAACACAGCGGCCAATAAGGCTTCGCTTCGATTTACGACCGAACACAAAAGAGGCAGTCTCGCTACCATTTTAAATGTATTGAGTGATTGCAAACTCAATTTGACAAAAATTCAATCCATGCCTATTGTCCAGACACCATGGAAATACGCATTTTTTGTAGATGTCACTTTTGAGTATTATGAAGATTATGCTAAAGCAAAAAAAGTAATGGCCATCATGGCGACCGATTTCAAAATATTGGGTGAATACAAAAACAGGAAAGAATAAATGATACAAGCTGCCAACCGTCTTAACCAAACCAAAGAGTACTACTTTTCGAGTAAGTTAAAGGAAGTGCGCGAACTTGCGGCTGCTGGTCATCCTATTATCAATATGGGTATAGGAAGTCCTGATATTGCTGCCCCCACCGAGGTTACTCAAGCAATGATTACGGCTATGGATGATGCCGTGGCGCATCAATACCAAAGCTATACGGGTATACCCGCTTTGAGAGAAGCAATGTCTCAATTTTACCAGACCCATTATAAGGTAGCTCTAGATCCCGAGTCAGAAGTATTGCCGCTTATGGGTTCAAAAGAAGGCATAATGCATATTAGCATGGCCTTTCTCAACCCAGGAGATCAAGTCCTTATCCCCAACCCTGGATATCCTACCTATAAGGCGGTAGCTCAATTGGTAGAGGCCGAGGCTATTACTTATACCTTGTCTCAAGAATCAGGTTGGTTACCAGATCTTAAAGCCTTGGCGCAGCAGGATTTGAGCAGGGTCAAATTGATGTGGGTCAATTATCCGCATATGCCTACTGGTACAAAAGCCAATGCGAGTTTGTTTGATGCATTGATAGCTTTCGCGAAAGCGCATAGCATACTTATAGTTAATGACAATCCTTATAGCTTTGTTTTAAATGACAGCCCAGGTTCCTTATTGGCAACTCCAGGAGCAAAGGAGGTAGCCTTAGAATTAAACTCACTTAGTAAAACCTTTAATATGGCTGGCTGGCGTGTGGGTATGCTGGCGGGTAATGCTGCTCACCTTCAACAAGTACTAAAGGTAAAGTCGAATATGGATAGCGGGATGTTTTACGGTATTCAAAAAGGCGCTATTGCGGCCTTGTCGATGCCTACCTCTTGGTTTGATCAGATGAATGCCCTGTATCAAAAAAGACGTGAAGCCTTATATACCTTGGTAGATCTTTTGGATTGTAGTTATGATAGAAATGCCGTAGGTATGTTTATTTGGGCTAGGCTGCCACAAGGCAAGAATGCAGAAAATTTTGTAGACAAGCTCTTACACGACAAACATATATTTATTGCACCAGGTACCATTTTTGGGAGTCAGGGAGAGGGTTATATTCGATTTAGTCTTTGCGTACCCATAACAAAAATTGAAGCCGCCATAGAACGATTTAAGTAACATAAATGAAGAATATATACATCATAGGAATAGGATTAATAGGGGGTTCTTTTGCCAGAGATATGCGCGAGCAGTTTCCAGCGGCGACCCTTATTGGTATTGATACCAATACAGACCATCTAAAGCAGGCACTCGCCCTGGGTTTGATAGACAGTGAGGGGGAGTTGGATCAATTAACTTCTGCCGATCTTGTCGCCCTGGCCATACCTGTAGATACAGCGGTGTCACTGTTGCCCAGAGTATTGGATAAGGTGGGAGAGAACACCATAGTCATAGACATGGGCTCTACCAAGGCCGCTATTTGTGCAGAGGTGGCAAACCATCCCAACCGTCGTAATTTTTTGGCCTGCCACCCTATAGCTGGTACCGAATTTTCTGGCCCTTCGGCGGCATTGGCAGGGTTGTACAAAGGCAAAACACAAATTGTTTGTGAGGTAGAAAAAACAGCCTTTAAATTACAAGAACGCGCCCTGGAACTCTTTAAGAATATGGGAATGCGCCTGCGTTATATGGATCCCGAATCTCATGACAAACACATAGCATATATGTCGCATTTATCTCATATTAGCGCCTTTATGTTAGGTAAAACGGTTATCGAAAAAGAAAAAAATGAACGCGACATTTTCGACATGGCAGGTAGTGGGTTTGCTTCAACAGTACGTTTAGCAAAAAGCTCACCAGCCATGTGGACACCAATTTTTGAGCAAAACAAAGAAAATGTAATTGAAACTTTAAACGAGTACATTCAAAATCTACAACAATTTAAAACTTTAATCGAACAAAATAATTTTTCAGAAATTTACTCTGAAATGGAAAATACAAATCATATAAAACAAATTTTAAACGGAATTCAAGAAGTTAGCCTTCAATAATTAAAACATAAAATGGAAAATACAAAAGAATTAAAAACATGGTTAAATGATTTCGGTTTAAATCATCCATTAGTTATAGCAGGACCTTGTAGTGCAGAAACAGAAGAGCAGGTATTAAAAATTGCCCATGAGTTAAAAAATACTGATGCTACAGTTTTAAGAGCAGGAATTTGGAAACCAAGAACTAGACCAGGTAATTTTGAAGGTGTTGGCGCACTAGGTTTAAAATGGTTGCAAAAAGCAAAAAAAGAAACCGGAATGTTGACTGCAACAGAAGTTGCAAATAAAGATCATGT
The DNA here is from genome assembly GCA_964549485.1 of uncultured Flavobacteriaceae bacterium. Classification (GTDB taxonomy): domain Bacteria; phylum Bacteroidota; class Bacteroidia; order Flavobacteriales; family Flavobacteriaceae; genus Dokdonia. The sequence continues at coordinate 53 of CAZJWI010000037.1, read as the reverse complement.
AAAATTAGCATTAGAACATGATATAGATATTTTATGGATTGGAGCTAGAACAA
>CAZJWI010000036.1:0-11767 GCA_964549485.1 uncultured Flavobacteriaceae bacterium | reverse complement strand
AACATCCAGAGCTGTAGGTGTGAGATTCTCCCGGTTTTATCACTGGCTTTTTGCCTATGACGCCCTCGCCATCTACGGTTTCTGTGGCATTAAGCGAGTCATAAATTTTCCAGTGTCTGGCCATTAACTGCACCATATCCTTGCTCTGGTTTTCAATGCTAATTTTATAACCAAAGGCGTAGTGCATTTTATAATTTTTATAAAATGTACCTTCAAAGGTAGTCTCTACCGAAATTTTTATGCCTCTTGTTACTTGTTGTACCATGTTTTAATAGAATGCTGCGGTTAATGCAAAGAATATCACTGCAAAAATCGAGGTTGAGATAAAAAAGACAACATTTAAAAATACGAATTTTATTATTGTGATAAATCTGTTTTGTTTATAAAAGTTTCTTAAAGCCTTATAAAAGTAAAACGGTCCAACCAGGGTTAATAGTATAGCAGCAAGCATACCACCCCCAGGTAGAAATGAATCTATGGGTAAACAAAGGAGTAAAATGAGAAAGACCCAACTAAAAATATGGAAGATAAATACAAGGTGTTCCATATAGTTAAATTTTTTCTTGGAATAAATAATCCAGAAAATAAGCGCAAAGAATGGTGCAAAAAAGAATATAAAAAAGGGCGTTTTTGATAGCATATATTGTGCAAACCGTACAGGGTTCTTTTGGATGCGTTCTATGGTATCATTTTTTTCGTACAGCCAGGTGTTGACTCGGGTAGGCTGGTATTTTAATCTGTCAAGAGCTTCTATAGGATTCTCAATTTCCGTTTCTTGATAGAATTCTCTAAAGAGTTCGATCTTTCTAACTAGCGCATTGACGTTGTTTAAGGTGTCGATGTCTTTTTCGGCTATGTAGTTATAAGGATCATTATCCTGGATTGAGTCGTCTTTATTGCGAGCAGCACTTGTAGTATTATTACGCTCTTCGACAGCTTTTTGTATGTCTTGGTTGAGTCGGTCTTCTACCTCCTGACCTACGATGCTGGGCAATTCTACTCTGTCGGGTTGAGGTATAGAATCTGTCTTTTTTATTTCAATCATCGGTTTGTTGGTGCTGGTCGAGATTTCTGGACCATCCTGATCAAAAAAACTCACAATACCAATGATAATAAAATAAAAGATCGAGGCACTTAGAAAAAACCGAAATGGATTGGCATAATGAAATCGTTTGCCATCTACATAATATCGGGTTATAGTACCAGGCTTAAACAGCAGATCTTTTAGGGTGTGTCTAAATCTGGAATCATAGGTAAACACGCTCAACATAAACTCGTTAAAAAAATCGACAAGTGTAAGCCGCTTGGTGGTATTGAGCTGTCCACAATATGCGCAATAGCGATCGGAAAGATCTAGAGGATGCCCACAGTTAAGACATTCGACCCCTCTGTATTTCATCGCCTTGCGGCTATTAGACTTTACCGGAGTTTCCTTCATCCGATAAATATAAATGAATTTGTATTAATTTGTGATGTTTTGCGAATTGGTAGTTCCGTAACCTAGTAATTCGTCAAAACGACCTCCTGGTCTTCTGTAATAGACTAGAATTTGATACTCATTCTCGGTTTGCCAGAAATTGCCGCTGGGTTGATAGCTCTGATCGATAGACCCGTCTTCTTCAACAATCATAAAACGATAATTGTAAAATCCTTGTTTGAGTAATATGGCATGAGAGAACGTACGCGACTTTTCATTCCAACTCATCCGAGTTGTTGGCGTAGTTGCATAGTTATTAAAATTGCCGTAAACGTGCATTTGCTGTCCTGGTTTGAGCGGTGGGCTCTGTACCGAAAAATGAATCCAAACATACTCTGCCTCCACATCTGGATTCTGGCCCTGTAAGGTAGTAATCACAAAATTGCCGTTAATATCGGGATTGTAGGTGTAGATATCGTCTCTTCTCCAGGGGTTGGTAAATAAGTAATTGTGATATAAACTCTTTAGTTCGATACGCTGTATCATGGCAGTGGCTGCCCTAATATCTTTGTTTTCAAATCCAAAAAACTCGTTTCCAGCCCAGAAGGAGGTCTCTTCGTCATAGCGATATTCGAGCCTGTTACCAAGTAAGTATTGTGGTTCTATACCGGTGATGGCCGTTCGCAAATTGTTGTTTTGAATAAGCACTGTTTTGATCGTTTGTTTGGGGTTGATAAGTGGGGTGTCACCACCATCAATAAAAAAACGAAGAACTTGTTTTTTATCTACCAAACTGAGATCTCTTGCTCGCTTTACTTGAGCGCCTACAGCAAGCGCGGGGCTATAGATCATAAATTTTCTGGAAAATACCAATTCCTGATCTTCATTGTACACGCTAAACAAATAATTCCCTGTCTTTTTAAGACGACGCACATTTCTATTTGGGATTCTGAGACGGTAATGTGTGTACAGCTGAAGTACGGCTACTGAGTTTTCGTATTCGATAATACGGACGTTATCCATTCCATCCATCCATTCTGATCTAGCCAGCTGTGATGGGGTCCAATCGGCATTGTGATGAGTAATTTTATAAAAGTAATCTGCCTCATCTCCAATAATATCATCAAAACTGATTTCCAATCCAGTACCTAATTGGATGATAGGTAATTGAGCCAGACGTTGACCACCTGCACTAAATTGAACAGTCTTGATATATGGAGGTGCGGGCATCTCTGTTGCGACTTGTCCTAGAGCGATTAAGGGGAGCAGTAGGCATACTACTAAGAATGAATATGTTCTCATATAAAATGGTTATAGGTCAAAGATAAGCAATTTCCATACCGAGAAATATACCTAACCCTAGCAGGTACTTATCTATATTGAGAACGCTATAGCTTGATCTTGGGCTAATTTAAATTGTTTCTAAAGCGGTTTAGAGCTATATTAAAAGAAAAAATAAAGAAATGGCTATTAAACTTGCACATAACTGTAGTAACTGCAGTCAATTTACAGAAGGAAATTTTTGTTCAAAACACAAGGTACACATTAGTGCCAAATACACTTGTGATAGTTTTGAAATGAGAGCGGCATTAAAGGATGAACGCAATTGTGTCTCCTGTACACATTATGAAGAGAGCGATTGTGCAAACCCTTCAAAAGCGGCTCCAGGTATGCTTTGCGCTTCGTGGGCGCCACAAGGTGATGCTTAATTTACCTCAGTTACATTAGATTTACAATTTGATCTGAACTGTAGCATACCAGGTTAGTGGCTCTGATGGTATGATACCAGGGCCGGGATAACCAGTGGCTCTTCTAGTAAAATACACTTCATCTAATAGATTGTTAATACCTGCTTCTATGCGGTACCGCTTCCAGCTATAAGCTAGAGAGAAGTCCAATACACTGTATTGGGGAATACTTCCTTCAATACCCCGTTGGTTGTCGTTAATATCTTGAGGGGCGTTAGTCGCATCTGTAAATTGCTCGGAAAGGTAGGTGTATTGCAAACTCCCTGTGAGATTTATATACCCAAAATTTATACCTGTTTTAAGATTGATATCTGGAATAAATTCGACTTGATTACCAACAACTCCCACCGCGTCAGAACTGAGGTATTCAGATTGAGTAAGCGCAAGATTGGTAAAGAATTTTAATTTGACATCTTTTAGCTGGGCAAAGAAACTGTTTCTAATATTCCAATCTCCAAAAAATTCTAAGCCGTAGATGAAGGCATCACCTATATTGCCGCGACGGCGTTTTATACTATTGTCTGTATCTACAAATAACACCTCGCCCAGTCTATCGTTATATCTTATCCCAAAAACACTCGCATCATAAGAAAAAAGGTCATCCCATTGCCCTCTTAAGCCCAGATCGGCCGTATATCCGCTTTCGTCGTCTATATTTTCATCTATGACAAAGGAGGGATTGACGATCCTGATATCATTAAAGGTGACCGAGCGGTAATTTTGACTAAAATTGGCATAAAGTTCAGCACCCGCGCTTAAGGTATATGTAATACCTGTTCCGAGCAATAAGAAATTGCGATCAAAACTTCGGTTGTCTTCAATTGACTCATTGAGCAAGGGGTTCCCAGCGAGATCGAGTACAATGTTTTTGTAAGCTCCCTCGCTTTGCGTTTTTATGTATTCATACCTAAAGCCAGGGGTTATGGTGAGTGCATCAGTTATATTGAAGATGTTTTCACCAAAAAAGGCTAGGTTGCGATTAGGCAAATCAAAAGCTGCCTGTCGTTCATAGTTTGGAAATGACGCTGTTGCGAAAGAAAAATTAGCATCTGCTGCCGTGGTGCCAGGGCCCTGTTGCTGGCTATTCTGAGCGTCATAATATTTTGACCCTAATAACAAAACACTCTGGTTTTGGCCTAGGTTATAGCGCGTGAGCACACGTGCTTCTGCCCCCCAATTTGAAAAGTTGTCAATCAAAACTTCGCGAGGTTCTGAAGGATCATCGGGTTGGGAGACACGATTGGTCCTAAAACCTACAGCGCTGCGCTGGGCATCTAGCCCAAAGAGTTGCAAGCTAAAATCTGTATTGTCACTAAGTTTGTGATTCAGTCGTAAGGCGTACACCTTCCAATCTACATCAAACCAGTTTCGATTGCGATTACTAAATGTTGGATCTTCCAAGAATTGCGCATCTGTAAGCCCGCCAGCTTGTTTGGCCAAGTAATTAAACAGGGTCACCTCGGCACTAAGTGTTGTATTGTCTGAAAATGCATAGCTAAGATGTCCAAAGACATTGCGGCTATTAAATTGAGAGTTAGGTCGCCAGCCATCACCCTCTTTGTAATTGAAATAGGTATAATAACTCCATTTACCAGCAGTACCACTTAGACTGTTAAAAGAGGTAAGCAAACCATAAGAGCCAGCAGTTTGCCTGCTGATTAATGCTATTTTCTTATCCTTAACAGGTTTTTTAAATTTAAAATTGATCAAACCGCCAAACTGTGTTCCGTATTGCAAAGAAGCTGCCCCGCGTACCACTTGAATTTCTTCTAGTGCCTCGGCAGGTGGGGTGTAGTAGCTTTCTGGATACCCCAATACATCAGCGCTTATGTCATAATTGTTTTGCCTGATATTAAAATTGGCCGATCGGTTTGGGTTGAGCCCGCGCCCACCTATGTTGAGTTGTAGGCCTGCATCGCCATTTTCATATATATTAAGACCTACTACCTGACTGTAGATCTGTCTTGGGGCATTAGCTGCAAGATTTGCGGTCAATTGATCTAAAAGGACAACCTCACTCTTTTTACCGGCATAAATCGCTGTGCCTTCTACTTTTTTTAGAGATCGCAAGGCAAAAAGCTTCTCTCGTCTACTGGTGAGCACCACTTCGTTCAAGGCATCAGACAAGGGTGACAGCTCAAAATTTCTAACTACATCCTGATTTATGGTCATAACTACCTCGCTTAATTCGTAGGCAAAACCAAAAACGGTTATACTATAAGTTCCGGCCTCCAAATTCTCAAAAGCATAACGGCCATCGGCGCTGGTGGTGGTCATCGTATTGGCCTCGGCTATATAAATGTCGACATCACCTAATGGCGTATTGTCAACTGTAGTGACACGTCCACTCAAGGAGTACTGTGCCCAGGAGAGAAGTGGTATAAAAAGTAGAACTAGTGTGTTATAAACCTTTGATGTCATCTGTAAATGGTATGATCCACCTTTTGGGAGCGAATGATTCTTTAATAGTTGCCAAATTTACGTTAGGGTCAATAAATGCTGTACTCAACCTGCCGTTTAAGGCAACTCGAGCATCGACGTAAACAGCTATATTTTGATGTCCTTGAGCTGTAAAATGATCTCGGAGATAGTGTGCGTATTCTAGTATAAAGTCAGGCTGAAAACTCATCTGCTTTTCTTGTAGTGGGGTCAAAAAGTCGCTATTGTCTACATAAAATCGCTTTTTACTCACCTGATCTACAATTTTAAACTGAGCATAACCCGATTTTTCCATAAGCATCACCCGCCACGAAAATCGATAACCTTCCTCTGTCCAAAATAACTCTCCTGGATAGAGTACATAGCGCCATGGTATAATGATTTGTAAGCAAAAGAACACAGCAATAACTCCTAGTGATAGCTTGCGCAGCTTTTGGGATTTAGCTTTAAAATAGTTGCCGCTTTCCAACAATTGCTTAGGATATGAGACCGCTTTCGCGAAAGCGTAAACAAGTCTCTTATGCCATTGAGGGTCAAAAAATATCAAGGCACTCACAATCATAATATAAGGAAACATCCCGATGGGAAAGAGTACACGAGTCAAGAGGTGAAAAATCACTACCAAAATAAAGGCGAAACTGCGTGTGCGTTTCCAGAGTAAGAGAAAAGGAATCGCCAAATCATAACCCGCCCCAATCCAGCTAAAGGCAAAATGTACCCACTCTTGCCCCATCAAATCACCGATAAGAGGGATATTGAATTTAGAAGGCAGCCAAATTTTTAATGGCATAGCTCTAAATAACCAATCACTATTTAATTTGGCCAAGCCCGCGTAAATATAGATGATCCCCAATAAGAGTTTGATGCTATCGATACTCCAGCGTGGCACATATTGTATGTTTGTTTGGGCTGTTGTTGTTTTAAACGTTGCTTTTCGCGAAAGCAAATAGGTGTCTAGTGAAAAATACTTCCCAGCAGGTAAGAAGATCATCAAAAAACTAAGTACACTCACAAAATAATAATGATTGAGGTACATGGTCTTGTCCATGAGTTCGATATAGGTAAAGCTCAAGAAAAAGCTCAGGATAGCCAGACGGTATTTGTATCCTAAGGCTACCATAAGGGCACTTAACCCACAGATAAAAAAGAGGAGGTAGGTATACTGCCCCATGGGTTTGACCCATTCAAAACCATAGAAAGAGAAGTGGAAGCTAGGACTGATATAGAATTTTTCGATCCAGCCATAACTCCAAAAGCGAATGATGCTTAACAGCATAAGCAAACCAAAGAACAGACGAAAGACCGCTAGTGGAGCGGCCTCTTCGTGGCTATTCAAATAGGTGTTTATGCGTTTGATCATAAGTAAATTGGCTTAATCGCCATCGGCATCTGCAAAGTCTATACTTATACTCATGGCACTTACCATATCTACTTTGAGAAGTGGTACGATACGCTGTACTTCTTCATAGGCATCGAGAAAGGCTACCGGAGGATTGTTTTCAAGCTCGGCTGCAAAACTGTTAAGACTTGCCACCGTCTCACGTGCTGTATCAAATTGGGTGTTGATAATGGCGTTGAGATCGGCACCTTCTTTTACCGCATTAAGCGCATCGAGGTAGGCACTTAGACTATCGTCTTGTGTTGCTCCATCATAGGAAACACCATTAAAGAAATCTTGAACGGCTTGCAGGCCTTCTAGAAAATACATCTTAGAACGATCACCAGCATATAAGGCTTCGATAGTATTTGGAGCAGGAGTACCCGAGAATACACCACCTGGAATACCCATCTTGCCTGCGCGTAGGTGTTTTTCGTAATAGAAAATAACATCATTGACCAGGCGATCTGTAGAGGCCGTTGCCGAGGCACCACTGTTTGAAACAAAAGTAGCTCTGTAGGTGGTTTTCCAATTGGATAGCACCTCATCTGTTCTGAATTTTATATCATTTACAACATCGAGAAGGTATTGTTTGTAAGCGGCACCGTTAGGACCATTATAGATCCCAACAATGGCTGCTGGAGTGCTTTCCAGACCAAAGAGTAAATAATCCAAACCAGCAAATCCCTTTGCCGCTCGGTTTGATGATAGATCTAAATTGTAATTTCCGTTAGCGATATTGTTATCTATGCTCGTTGTGTTTGCGGGATAGATATTGACGTTGAGACGCAAGTTAACCGTTTCGGCTGGCCCAATTTCAAACATAGAGACCCTTTGCCAGGTGAGATACGCAGTATCCCAAGCGGTTTGTAAGGCCAGAAGATTAGCTTCATCGGCGGCTGTGGTAAAATTAGTCGCAGCTGTGTTGAGTGCGGCTACTTTAGAAGCAAAATCTTCATAACCAGGAATGATAATCGCATCGGCCCAATGAGTCAGCATAGCCTCGCGATCAAAGGAGACTTCGCTTGGCCCGTTATCACTAGTAACCGCAGGGTCGTCACCATCTGAACACGCGATGACGAATAGACAAAAACTTAAAAGTGCAATTAATTTTTTCATTGATATTCTAGGTATTTATTGAGATTAGTTGGCAGCTTGGGCTACAGTAAAATCGAAGGGAGCTGCAATGGTTTGTGAAAGCTCATCAAGGGTGGTTGCAGTGACATCCCAGAAACCATCACCTTGGGTGAGTTGGTCAATAAAGTCTAAGACTTCGGCACGAGAGAAATACGGTTGGTTAGTGTTGGTGTCTTTGGTGAATTGCAGACTGTGTATAAAACCATAACCTTCTGAGAGATCGTGAAAGGCAGCACCCAAATCATTATTGGCAAAGGCAATTTTGGCTTGCTGTAAATAATATACAGATCGGATTGCGATAAGTTCGGATAGGATATCTTGAATACGATTGGCTTGTAGGTCACGCAACTCATAATCCTTTGCAACTATAGCTGCTCTACCCAACTTAAAGGCATCAAATAGCGCCGTAGCTGTGCCTGCAAAATCTTCATCTCCCTCTAAACGACCTAGATATTTGTTGATAAAACTATCATCGGCTCCAACGGTAGCATTGGCGTTTGCTGGATCTGGACTTGCCCCGTAGACATAACCAAAAGCTTCGTCCCATTTGTGCTCCATGTTAGTGTAATTCTTACCTTCTACTAGTACGCCATTGTCATTATCAACTCGATTAGTAGCTTGATCTAACACATCTGGAGATAAATAATTATTGAGGGTTTGGTCAAGCATTAAGGCTCCTATAAGTCCTTTGGCAACAGCTTGATCATATTCAAGCCCAATGGCGTTGATATATCGGGTATTAGATCCATCGTCGATCTGACCGGCAACACCAGGAGCGGCTACAGTCATTTGAGCTGGAAAGACTTCATTGACTTGGCGCATAAAATAATCTTCAAATTGAGCGCGTATGGTGGCAGCCGTGGCTGCTTGACTACTAAAGTAGTCTTGAGAAGCTGCTACTTTGCTCTTCACACTTTTAGAAGACTCATTTAACGAAGGATCTGTAAAAGGGTTGTTGTTATTGGCATACATGTCCAATAGTAGCTCAGTAGTTGTGCCGTCAAAATCATTCATAGCACTCACTATAGCTTCTGCCATTGCGATACGGGTGGTTTGACCATCAAATGCCACAGTGCTCTCATCATTTCTTAAAAAACTGTAGCTCGCTGGAGTCTCTACGGTTGTTGAGGTGGTGGTAGCATCATCATCAGTACTACAAGAAGTACTTAGTAAACCAATTAGTGGGAGGTATAAAAGTGCGCGTAATTTCATTTTTATTTAGATTTAATTTAAATAAGGTTTCAATTATGGCGCAAAAATAAAGCGAAGTAACCATTTACACAACCTTATTTAGAATTAATTCAAATAAAGATAGTGTTAAAATTTAGCTTGTAAAAATGTCCCGATGTTAAGTAAAAGTATATCAGAAGATTAACAGAGATGCCTGCTAAGAAGGCATCATGTGAGCGTCATCCATAGAGGTGTTGTTTGGTTCTCAAGCAGCAATTATCCTAATGCCTCATACTAGGCAGGTAGATTCTAATTGTTAGTTGTCGTACTAATAAGAGGGTTAGGGGTAAATGAGTAGAACTTCACCTTTATAACAGCTGGCCACTCCTAAACAAAACAGCCTTAAATAAGCCAAAATTTGGATGTATTTAGGAGAAATAAGAAGGGGAGAATACATTTTGTTTAATATCGTAATTAAGACATTATTTAGAATGATTATAAATAGTGATTTCAACTTTTTACGGCTGTGATTTTACGAGGTGGAATTTGTAAATTTGCACACCCAAAATAATGGGATTTTAGATAACATAAATCTACTGACATATGTCAAAAGACATCAGAATCAAAAAAGGTCTTGATATACGATTGGTAGGCAAAGCAGAAAAAACAATTTCTGAAGGGCCTAGATCGCGTACCATTACTATAAGACCTTCAGATTTTCACTTGGTGACTCCAAAGATGGTGGTCAAAGAAGGTGCTAAACTTCAAGCCGGTGATGAATTATTCTATTCCAAGTCACAAGAGTCCATTCGATTTGTATCACCCGTCGCCGGTACGCTAACTGAAATTAAGCGTGGGGCACGTCGTGTGATTACCGACTTGATTATCGAGGCCGATTATAATGGTGGTAGCAAAGATTTTGGCAGTTTGCCAGCTACTGCGTCTGCCGATGAAGTAAAGCAAAAATTGCTATCGAGCGGTTTATGGCCATTTATCAAACAACGCCCTTACGACGTTGTGGCCAACCCTGATGGTGAGCCCAAGGCTATTTTTATATCAGGATTAGCTACCGCTCCACTTGCAGCCGATCTTGATTTTACGCTTGCAGGTAAAGAAAAAGAATTACAGGCGGCGGTTACTGCTTTGAGCAGTTTAACAGCTGGAAGTGTTCACGTTTCTATTTCTGGTAGTGAGTCACCATTTGCTGGATTGAGCCATATTAAAACTCATGTCGTTAAAGGGCCTCACCCAGCTGGGAATGTAGGAACCTTAATCAATAAATTAGACCCTGTAAATAAAGGGGAGGTTGTTTGGACAGTAGCGGCTCAAGATTTGGTGATTATCGGTGAATTACTATTGACAGGACATTTTAATCCTGAGCGAATTATTTCTGTTTCTGGGTCTTCCGTAAAGACACCAAAATACTATAAAACGATCATTGGTTCTGAAGTAGCCACCTTCGCTTATGATGCTGGAATAGAGGGTGATAATAATAGATTTATCTCAGGAGATGTGCTCACCGGGAAAAAAGTAGATCCAAAAGGAGCACTTGGTTATTATGCCAATGCCTTTGTTGCGATTCCTGAAGGAGATGACTATGAATTCTTTGGGTGGAACAAACCTGTGTTTGACAAAATTTCGCCATCACGCGCTTTAACATTCTCATGGATGCAGCCTAAAAAGCGTTACGATCTCGATACCAATACCAATGGAGAGCATCGTGCTTTTGTGGTTACGGGTAACTATGAAGAGGTATTTCCTTTGGATATTTACCCTATGCAGATTCTGAAGTCGTGTATGGTCAATGATCTTGACGAGATGGAGGCCTTAGGTATGTATGAAGTGGCTCCAGAAGATTTTGCCCTGACAGAATTTATATGTGTTTCAAAACAACCACACCAACAAATTATCAGAGAAGGATTAGATCTTATGTACAAAGAAATAGGATAAATTATGGGATTGAAACAAAAATTACATGAACTTAAATTGAAGTACGAGGGCAAAAAAATGGCCCCAGCATTTAATGCGCTTCATACCTTTTTATACAGCCCGAACGAAACTACCCACAGTGGGGGTCATATCCGAGCTGTAGATGATCTCAAACGAACGATGAATACGGTGATTATGGCCCTTATTCCTTGTTTGATTTTTGGAATCTTTAATGCGGGTTACCAGCATTATCTCGCTTCCGGCGAAATCGAAGCCGCAGCAGGCTTTTTCAGTACCAACTTCTGGAACTGGGATAACTTCGCTATGGGCGCCTGGACCGTATTGCCTTTGGTGGTGGTTTCTTACGGCGTTGGATTGCTCGTCGAATCTATTTTCGCAGTGATAAAAGGCCATGAAGTAGAAGAAGCATACCTGCTCACAGGGATGTTAGTGCCTTTGATCGTTCCTATCGATATTCCATTATGGATGCTTGCGGTAGCTGTTGTTTTCGGGGTGGTCATAGGGAAAGAAGTATTCGGAGGTACAGGA
>CAZJWI010000035.1:0-13754 GCA_964549485.1 uncultured Flavobacteriaceae bacterium | reverse complement strand
GGTAGCGTATTGCTCGTATAAAGTATATTTCAAAAATTTTGGGGTGTTTAACTTTTCCATTTCGAGACCTTCGATATTGATAAGCCATTCTCCAGGTGGGGCTTCATCTAGCGCAAATTCCTGAAGGGTATACCCTTTAGTATATTCACTTTGAATCCGTTCTAATTGTTCCCACTTGGTATGTGTCCACTTAAAATATTTGGCATTTGGGTTTACAAATTGAATCTCAAAAGCCATAGATGGATCAACCCACTCAAAAACCATACGGCGATCTTTTTTAAATTGAACATCTAGCAACGCATTGGGCAAGTCCTGATAACGCACTTTAGATTTATGAAAAGCGAGCAGATGTAATAATTCATTCTCCAGCGTCTCTTTTAAGGGTTCAAAATCCAGACCTTCAATTTGATTGTTGAGCAGCTGCTTATACATCGAAAAAGCCTCCTGATATTGTCCATTATCCTGATAGGCAAGTGCCAAATCGCGATAAAATTGAATTTCGTTAGGCGCGAGGGTTGTTAGATAGGTGGCTAGGGCTACACGTTCTTGTGTCATCCCATAATAGTCTAACTGATAGCCTAGTATTTTTAGTGCTTCTATATCCTTAGGATACAAGGCACTAATAGACATGAGTATGTTTTGCGCTTTTTTAGTATTCCACTTTCTAAAATAGTGAGCACTGTTTAAAATAAATGACACTTGTTCTCCTCTGGGGCCAGCTCTAAAATTTTGATAGATTTCTAACGCCCTATCGTAGGTAGTAGCTTGTTCTAGTTGTTTAAGATAGCCTGGTAAAATGCGTGCTTCTTCAAAAGTAAGTAGCGATTCGTCATAAGTGTTATTTTGAACCAATAGGGTGTCACGATTGATACGATCTGCCGTTTGGGAATAATCTTGATCATAGGACTTTGTTTTAATGATAATAGCACCACCAGAGGCTACATTCCCATAGAGTGTTGTAGCCGATAAAGAGGAAGTAATGACAATAGACGAAATATTTTGCACATCAATCGCAGGTACACGATTAGACGGTCTTTCTGATTCTAAAGGCGATTGCTCGTAAATGATCCCATCCAACACTATAATAGGTAACAATTGTCGAAACGCAGACATATATCGTGTTCTAGGAAAGCTATAAACAACCTCTCCAGTATAGGGGTGACGCTGAATGAGTAGCTGAGGCTCTTGAGCCAAAACATCTTCAAGACGTGAATGATGCGGTTTGATATCTTTATAAGTGATCACATCTTGTTTGGTAGTAACAGCATCAAAATTTTTACGCCCTATTGCGGTGACGACTTTTTGCTCTTTTTTGACTTTAGCTTCCAAGACTACCTCGTTTAACCAATCGCCTTCGGTATCCATCGATATTGTATAGTTGGAGTTTGCATTTACCTCAAATTGAGTGGGCAGATAGCCGGGATAACGCAATGCTATAAGATCACCTTCTCTGGCCTCGAGTTCAAAATTCCCCTCACTATCTGTCCTGGTACGCTGCCCACTTCGCTTATTTTCTACCAATATGCCCTGATTCATGGGCAACTCTGTAGTCACCGAGCCGTAAATCTTTGTTGTCTCAGTTGGTTGTGGGCTACTTAATTCTGATGCTGGGATGTCTTTTAAAAGCAAAGACAGGGCTTCCTTTACACCTTGAGTATTTAGATCAATAAGCGCCCCATCTGTAAATAGTGCTAGATTTTCTAGGGCTTCATACTGAGGCGATGGATGACTTGTAATGGTAAAGGTAGTGGCATTAAATACAGGGTCTAAGGTCGAGAATATACTATGGCCATCACTAAAGAGCAAATGTACCTTTTGCCCATCGTTAGCAACTGCCGCCAAGGTCGAATAGTCACTATCTCCTTCGTAATTAGTGGCTTGAAGATATTTGACGATCGCATCAGCCCTTCCTCTATTGAGATCAAAGCTTTTTTGGTCGGTATAGGCTGTCGCAAATCGATGTACGGTAACCTTGGCATTTCGTACGGCCTTTAAATAGCGCTCTAGTAGCTCTAGTTCATCCTTGATATTTCGCAGATTATTTTTGGCAGAAGCATCCCACCAAATATGCACCTGCTGAGGCACAACACGCTTTACTACATCATCTTGATTTTTGTCTGGGTAGGAAATATCCAAGGTAAATGCCATAGCCTCACCCTTTCTAATGTCCCAGGCGTCCTGACTATTCTTTTTAATATAAGAGGAACGCTTGTTAGAACTGCAAGCCAGTACCAGACCGACATCCTTCCCGTATACTTTAAGTAATTCTACACTTACGATAATATCATCGTCTACAACGATACCATATTCTTTAAGCGGTATAAACTCGGTTCCTTCCTTTATAGCAATGGTGTGTAGTATGGGTTGGGTGCTAATTTTCTGTGCGGGGGTAAAGTAGGTAGGATCAATATCATATACATTAACTCTGATGAGTAAACTGTCAGAGATGTTCTCTACCACCTTTAGTTTTAAGGCATCCAGACGCGTGCCTTTGTCACGTATTTTGATGGTGGTTGCAATTTCGCCACCCAATCCATTTTGATTTTTCCAATACCCAAAACGATAGGCCTCCAATTTGGAATTGCCAATAGTTTTTGATCTGTAGCGCACACCGTCTAGCGCCACAGTTTCCAAATTGTATCGTGTTGGGCTAAGCCGTATGGGCTGTTTGTCGTTGAGTATACTTTTTAATTGTGAGTGGGTAAACTGTCGTGTCGTATAACCTATAATAGACACTTGAAAAGTGGCATCTGCTCCTACCTGACTACTGAGAAATTGAAGTTCAAAAAAACCCTGATCATCAGAAACTGTTCCTATACCGCGGTCAACAAAACCAATATTAGCAAAGGCAACAGGTTGATTGGTATCGGCATCAAGAATACGACCATTCATTTGAACAGTAGCACCCCCTTGCAGATATTGTCCTGTAACGTCGAGCGAAAAAAAACATATCAGTACAGGGAAACAAAAGAAAAGTAATTTTCCTTTCATAGCCTTTTTTTTGGTTAGCTTATGGCGGTATTTACCACCATGTCAGCTATTTAAAAATACTGCATAATGACCAAAAAAAGAAACTACCGATAAAAATTTACCACTTTATTAAGATTTAGTCGCATCACTAGATAAGCGCGTTTTAGATAAGAATCTTACCTAAGATCACTTTGTCGCTTTGTTGGGTCAATTTGATCAGACGCACCTCTCTTCGCTCATTACGAGTCCCGTAATCTCTATACAGAGTAAATTTCAAAAATGGCGGAATCACAAATTGTTCTCCTTCATCGAGATACTGCACATTAATTTGCCATAAACCATGAGGCGCTTGGTCTATTATGAACTCTTCAATCTGTATCCCAGCTTTTTGTTCTGTTTGTAACCGATCTCGATTGTCATACAGGGTATGTTTCCAGTTAAAAAATTTCTTATTTGGGTTGACAAATTGAAATTCAAAAGGCACAGTATTGTCCGAGTACTCTACCAACATACGCACATCGAGCTTATAATCTGAATTAAGCCACTCGTTGGGTAAACGTTCGTATTGTATTTGGCTCTTGTGACGCACTACTAAGTGTCTTAGCTCATTACCAATGATGTTTTCCATAGCCGAAAAGTCTACACCCTTAATTTGCTCACCCAACATATTGATATAAAGCTCTAAGGCCTTATTGTAGGAGCCACTTGCCTGATAAGCGTAAGCCAAATCTCTATACGATTGTGCCTCTCTAGGCGCCAATTCCAAAATACGCCGATAAACTTGCGCGGCTTTCTCAAAAGACTCGGCCATATCGTATAGATAAGCAAGTATTCTAAGTGCGTATACATTAGTACCACAAATTTCGGCTAGATCCAGACGCACTTTTTCGGCCAACTCAGGATCGACCGTCTGAAAATGAAGCGCCATATCTGCAAAAAATTCGACAGAAGTAGCATAGTTTGGTGCCATTTTCTGATATAAGGCAAATTGTTTTTTAGCACTATCGAGTCTTTCTAATTGTGTGATATAGCTCGCCTTTATAGCTTGACCATCGATACTCTTCAAATTTTCGGTTTCATCATAATCATTGCCTTTAACCAAAGCGGTATTCTCGGCCTGCAACTTTTTGACATATTCAGGATTGGCTGCTTTGGTTCGTACAACAAAAGCACCGCCAGTAGCAATTGTACCATAGCGTACAGCAGCATTAGCCGATTTCAAAATTGAAATTGTCGCTACATTTTGAGGGTCAATAAAAGTAGGAACGCTTGTATATACGGCTCCGTCTACTACCCAAATTGGAGGACGTTGATTATTTATAGAAGACACCCCTCGTATTAAAAAAGTGGCATCATTTCCAAAACCATTTACTTGTACTCCTGCAAATTGCCCTCTAATTATATCACTCAAATAAAGCGCTCCAGGAGAAATTTGTTCACTGGTAATTTCGTTTACATTAAATCCTACTTTTTTACGACTCGTTTTTCCAAATCCGGTATTGATTTCTTCGTCATCTTCTTTTTTGGTCTCTCCAGAAATAACCACCTCATCAAGCATTTGATCCTGTGGGATCATCTCAATCTGCATAGGAGCATCTCCTTGTATGAGCATTTCTTTTGGATACATGCCCAAGTACCTCACCTGTATGATGTCACCATCGGTGGCAGGCACCTCAAAACTACCGTCGGCCTTGGAAGTATAGGTCTCCAAAGAGCCCTTAACCATAATAATGGCTCCCTGTACGCTTCCAGCAGGACTGCTAATGCGTCCCTTTGTCATACGTACTGCTGTTGCCATAGTATCATAATCCAACTCAGTGTTGTTTTCTATGGCTGTCATGGCTTCTTGCGGTGTGAAAACCGCTAAGGGTACGTATTGGGCACGGTGAAATGCAGACCATTGTATCAGTTTATTATGATTGGCTTTGGCGGTAGAAGACACCGTATAAACTGGCGTTTCTGCGTTAATTTTGGCCTTCCCAAAAACGGGATTTCCATCGCTAAAAACCAGAACGGCATCGACCAAATCTGGAGCTATTACGTCATAATTGGTCGTACCATCATAGACTACCTGGGTTAGATAAGTAGCTAAAGCGGTGATATCACCATTACTAATATCAAAGCTCTGTGTTTTTACAATTTGATCGTTAAACACAGTGGCTTCTATACGAGGTGACTCTAAGGGGGTCACAAATGCTTTTAAAAAGGCCAGGTCTTTGTCTATATTTCGATTTTTCAAGGAGGAAGAGGCGTCCCAAAATAACGCTATGCGTTTAAAGGTGGTAAAATCACGAGAGACAGACGTCTGGTCCTTACTCAAAAAGATGGTTGTGGTTTTATTCATTAAAGCCCTTATGTCTGTAGCCTTAAGCAACAATTCCTGATAGCCCGCTGCGCTAATACGCATCTCACTGGAAGGATCTAACACTTGGTGATACTTGCGATAATTAAACCTCCCAGCGGCATCGGTAGTTTCTCCAACCCCACCGCTTACCAAGCCCAAAGCAGCGTTGGGGATGGGTTGTTTAGTCGTTTCATCAAGGACAGTACCTCTAAAAACAATTTGGGCGTGTAGCCCCGCAAAACTGATAAAAAAGAGTAGGATAAACCAATTGATTCTAAACGTCATAAGTTTCTTTTTAAAGATCGCATATTAGATGCGCAAGGTCTTAAAAAGTAACCACTCAGGTCGTTAAAAAATGGTTAATTGGCCTCCCTTTGTCGCGATAAATAAATCGGTGCGCAATTCTGGGAGCGTCCTACCCCTCATATATTTGTTTTTAGCTATGGCGAATTGGCTATTGATTTGATCTGCTACAGGTCCATGTCCTTTCATTCTTCGGCCAAAAACCGAATCATTAATTTGCCCATTATGACATGCGGCAATCTGATTCATTATTTTATCTGCCCTTTCTGGTAAGACTTTCTTTACCCAATCTTCGAATATGACTCCTATGGCTCCATTAAGCCTTACGATGGTATGTCCCAAATGCAACGCCCCTTTTTCTGAAACCGCCTTAACTAACGGCAGTATTTCGTGACTGTTTATTCCAGGGATTACTGGCGCTATCATCACCCCAGTAGGAACCCCAGCATTGGTCAGGGCCTCAATTGTTTGAAGTCGTTTTTTGATAGAAGCTGTACGCGGCTCAAGAATTTGACGCATCGCCTCATCCAGCGTCGTAACAGATATCATGACTTTAACCAATTGCAGTCTTGCCAGAGGCACAAGTATATCGAGATCTCTCAGGATCAAACTATTTTTGGTAATAATACCCACGGGGTGTTTGTATTTTAAAAATAATTGGAGCAGCCCACGGGTAATCTCCAATTTGCGTTCTATAGGCTGATAACAATCCGTATTGCCAGATAAAACTATAGGGGCTGGCTTCCACGATTTGCTTTGAAATTTCTTTTCGAGCAAGGCAACAGCGTTTTTTTTGACCAGTATCTTTTGCTCAAAGTCCAATCCAGCTCCGTATCCCCAAAACTCGTGACTGTTGCGCGCATAACAATAAATACATCCATGTTCACAGCCCTGGTAAGGGTTTAGCGAAAAATCCATTCCCACATCAGGACTGTTTACTTTATTGACTATTGTTTTTGGAAAAGTCTCTGTAAAAACGGTTCTGGGCGGGTTTAAGTCTTCGCTTTCGCGAAAGCGATATTCGTCAAATTCGGCGAGCGGTTGGTGGTGCGTACTGCAAAAGCGATTATTACTTTGTACCTGAGCACCTCGACCTTTAATAGGGCTGGTAGACATAAATTTGGATATAATCCAAATATATGGATATATTCTTGATATTTATAACTAAATCATTTTTATATCTTTAGGTTTCAAACTAGAAATCAAACCACATGAAACGCCGTTCTTTTCTCAAAAAATCTGCAGCAGCAAGTGCTGCCTTTAGTATTGTACCCAGCTTTGTATTAGGAGGCATACATACCGCTCCAAGTGACACCTTATATATCGCTGCTGTGGGAGTAGGTGGTCGTGGTGGTGGTGTTGTTAGAGAATTGACCAAACACGGTAAAGTAAAGTTTGTTGCCCTATGTGATGTAGATGATAAAATGGGGGCTGGGAGTTACAAATTGCACCCATCGGCTGCCCGATATCGCGATTTTAGAAAAATTCTTGACAATCACCTTAAGGATATTGATGCAATTATGGTAGGGACACCAGATCACACTCACGCTACCATAGCCTTACCCTTTATGGAGGCCAAAAAACACGCATATGTAGAAAAACCTTTGACTCACAATATATACGAAGCCCGTAAAATGGCTCAGGTAGCGGCCGATAAGGGTATAATTACTCAAATGGGTAATCAAGGGGCCTCTGGCGATGGTATACGTATAGCGCAAGAGTGGATAGACGCAGGCGTTATAGGAAAAGTGCATCGGGTAGATTGCTGGACAAACAGACCGGTCTGGCCACAAGGGTTTAAACACATTACAGAGGGGCAAACTATTCCAGAACACCTTAGCTGGGATCTTTGGTTAGGTCCTGCTGCCTATCGCCCTTACAACGAGAATTACCTTCCTTTCAAATGGCGAGGCTTTTGGGACTTTGGTACTGGTGCCATGGGAGATATGGGTTGCCATATTATGGAAACTCCATTTAAAACCCTTTCTCTTGGTTTCCCATATGAGGCAGAGGCTAGTTGTACTACGATCTGGTCTGGTGATTTTGTAGAAGCCGATTATCCTGAAGCCTGTCCTCCTTCTTCAATTGTTCGATTAAAGTTTAATTCGCCTACTCAAGGCGATGTCGCTTTAAATTGGTATGATGGAGGAATTATGCCCGACTTGCCCTCCCAATTAAAAGAAGGCGAAAAGCCAGGTGATGGCGGTGGCGGTAGTATTTTCTACGGAGACGACGGTATTATGATCACAGACACATACTCTCGCAACCCACGCCTACTTCCCTCCGAGAGAATGAAAGACTTTAAAGGCCCTGATCAAAGCATTCCAAGAGTGACAACCTCTCATGCTGGTGAGTGGGTAGAGGCTTGTCTCAATGGTAGCTCGACCTCTTCACCCTTTTCTTACGGAGGGCCATTAACAGAAGCAGTACTGATGGGTAATCTCGCGATTAAAGCCTTTCAATACAAAAAACTAAAAGATGGTAAAAAACTAGGAGACTGGGATCCCTATGAATATCCTGGACGTCGCACCCTCAAGTGGGATGGAGAAAATATGCGTGTGACCAATTATGATCAGGCCAATCAATGGGTAAAACGAGACTATCGAAAGGGTTGGGAAATTTAAGCAAACGAATCATAAATAAACAAAAAAGGATGTCAATCAAGACATCCTTTTTTTGATCTGTGTTTATGGTTATTTACCAGGAAAGTCTGCCTTGCGTTTTTCTAAAAAGGCGCTAGTGCCTTCTTTAAAGTCTTGAGTGCCAAAGCAACGCCCAAAAGCCTCAATTTCGGTTTGGTAGCCATTGGTGCCATCCTTAAATCCTGCGTTTACGGCTTCTATCGCTGCCCCAATGGCTACGGTCGAATTGCGCATGATTTTCTGAGCTATTTTTTGCGCTAGTGGCATAAGCTCTTCTATGGCAACAATATGATTAATCAATCCATAGTCTAATGCCATGTTCGCATCTATCATTCCTGCGGTCATAATCATTTCCATTGCGCGACCTTTCCCTATCAATTGGGGTAGGCGCTGGGTACCTCCATATCCCGGTATAACACCTAAAGAAACTTCTGGTAACCCCATACGGGCATTGTCACTTGCTAGTCTAAAATGTGCTGCCATAGCCAACTCTAATCCTCCACCTAAAGCAAATCCATTAACAGCGGCTATAACAGGAGTGGCTAAGTTTTCGACAAAATCAAAGAGCTGTTCTTGCCCTTTTGCAGCAAGTTTTGCTCCCTCTTCTACAGAAAAATCAGCAAATTCAGAAATGTCGGCTCCAGCTACAAATGCTTTTTCTCCAGCGCCCGTTATGATGATGACCTTGGTGCTTACATCTTGGTCAGCTTTCGCGAAAGCGTCATGCAACTCTGCAATAGTCTCGGAGTTGAGGGCATTTAATTTTGAAGGTCTATTGATGGTGATAGTCGTAATGCCATCTTGGGTATTAGAAAGAATATTTGAATAACTCATACGATCTATATTTTTTAAGAGCTATAGTCACCTAGCCCTGTAATTATTTTGGAAATTGAACAGTAAATACGGTGCCTACATCAGGGTTTGCTGTAAAAGTAATACTTCCTCCGTAAGTTTCCACGATGTTTTTCACCATGGCCAGACCTAGTCCCATACCGCTGGTTTTGGTTGTGAATTTAGGTTCAAAAATTTTGGCCTTGTTATCATCTGTAATCCCAATACCGTTGTCACGAACACTGATGGCCACCTGATCATCATTATCTGTTACGGTTACCACAATCCTGGGTTGTTCGACCTGGGCCGTAGCCTGAATCGCATTTTTGACCAAATTCGTAACCACCCGTATAAGCTGTGTGCGATCAAAATTGGCCATAATTTCATCCTTTTCAGACTCGTAGTAAATATAGCGCTCATTAAATATGTCAATACTTAGCTTGACAATCTTGGGTACATTGAGCGATTCACTTTGTTGGGCCGGCATGTCTGCAAAATTGGAAAAGGCCGACGCGATACTACTCATGGTATCTATTTGTTGAATAAGGGTGTTGCTATATTCCTTGATCTTTTGTTGAATATCTGGATCATTTGGGTCAAATCTTCGTTCGAAGCTCTGTACAGACAGGCGCATTGGTGTCAATGGGTTCTTAATTTCATGCGCCACTTGTTTGGCCATTTCGCGCCAGGCTGCTTCTCGTTCATTTTGAGCCAGCTTGGCCGCGCTACCTTCCAGCTCATCAATCATAGAATTATAGGCATTGACCAAAGTCAAAAGTTCTTGTGGCAATTCTTGGGTGGCAATTTTTTCATTGCGTTTATCAAGTTGGGTTTCTTTGATATTATCTTCGACTTTTTTAAGATTTCTAGTGATGTAGCGTGCCAGAAAATAAGCCAAAAGTACTGCCATAATCACCATCAACACATTGACAATGACCAGACGAAACAAAATCTCTCGCATTTCCCGGTTGATAAATGCGTCGCTATCTTCATACTGAATCTGAAGAATACCCAAAGGCTTAAACGAAGGATCATTGATGTATGAATAGGATAGTTGCTGAGATATTTCACCATCTATCTTATCGACAAAACGTTTTTCGGCGGCGTTTTCTAATTGATCTAAGATATGATCTGGTATAGGCTCAGGTCCCTTTCCAACCAAACTCTCTGTAGAACTGATGAGCGGTTGTCCCTCCAAATCAAAAATGGTGAGATTCTCTCCCTGCACCTTAGCGATTTCAAAAATCTCGTCTTTAAAAATAAAAGGTAACTTTTCGGTAATAAGCTCGTAACTCGTGCTGCGCAAAACAAAGTCTATCGTGATTTGTATCGATGCTTCTTTACGTTCGAGACGATCTTCATTATAATCTTTTACCTGCTCTTTGTATTGATAAAAAGTAACCCCAGCGATCAATGCAAAAGTACTTACTACAAGCAAAAGCATTGAGATAAAAATGTTTGATTTTAAGGACTTTCTATTAAATCTAAGCATCGGGATTTTTGTCTTGTATTTTTTTGTACAATTTTATGCCTAGCATCAAAAATATTGCCAAACCAAGAAGCCCTATCACACCATATATCCAGTTTACCGCGCTCTTGGTAATAGCTAGAAACACCACAGCAAACAAAATAAGCGTAGCCCCTTCATTCCAAAGACGCATAAAACGAGAAGAATAAGAAACCGCACCAGCTTGTAACTGTCTATGAATACGCCAGGTTTTTGCATGATAAGCGTATAACAAAACGATAAAACCTAACTTTATCTGCATCCAGGGCTGTTCGAGCAAACTAGGATTGATATGCAACATCAATAAGGCAAATACAGTACAAAGTACCAGAGAAGGAGCGGTAATAATTTTCCAAAGCCGTTTGGCCATCAGTCCTAATTGCTTGCCCAAAATTTCTCTTTCTGGAGATGGTTTATGTTGTGCTTCTACTTGATACACAAAAAGTCTAGGCATATAAAAAAGTCCTGCAAACCAAGTGACCATAAAGATTATGTGCAATGCTTTAAAATAAAGATAGTACGCTGCCATAGATCAAAGATACGAGAATGGAGGTGGAGAAACACCCGTTTTGTCAAAACGATCGGCTACTTATAATGACAATTTGTTGGGCCTGCTACTAAAACACAAAAGGCGCTCAATGTGAGCGCCTTTTATCTAATTGACCGTCCTAGTCTAAAAACAAACTAAAGCCAATATTGAGACCAAAATTGTTACTCTTAATTTTAAAATCATCGTCAGCGTCATCTGCTTTATTGGTACTATTTGCATAGCCCAAATCAAAATCAATAGAGAAATTTTCTGTGATAAAAAGGGCAGCTCCAGCGCTCAACCCCCATGTCGTTGAATTTGTCTTTGTCTCTGAGGTTCCTATAACGGGATCAAAATCACCGATTGTTAAGGTCTCCGATTCTGATTTGGTACTCCCAAATAAAATGGTCGCACCTACGTAAGGACGAAAATTACCCTTTCCAAAATAATTGCGGATAAAAGGCCCAGCGCTTATACTATTACTTGTTGCCTCAAAATCACTATCTCCGTCGGTAAATTTTGAAGTTCTATATGCGATTTGCGCCCCCACTACTAAATCATTGGCAACAAAATATCCAGCCGCAGGATTTAAGGTAAAAGTAGAATTCTTGTCTTTTTCTGATTCTTCATCACCAAATTCTACGTAGGTAGAAGAAAAATTGAGCCCAGCGTTGGAGCTGGCGGCAATCAGCCACGAGCCTTTATCTGTAGCAGTATTGGCATCGGCTGTGTCACTATTTTGAGCGCTTGTGCTAAACGCAAAAAACATCATTAGTATTAGGAGTGCGGAAGTTTTAATTGTATTCATAAGTTCAAGTTTTGTTTACTATGAAAATAAATAAAATCCCGCTAATTAGCGGGATTTATTGAGGATGCTTTTAGTAAAACCATCTTACTCTCCATTCTCTACAAATAGATATTGAAGGTTTAATTGATTAAAAGCTGAGTTAAACTGAGCAACTTCTGCATCCAACATAGCGTCAAAGGCTGTGAGTTGCTTGTTTATTTCGGCAGTAAGTTCATTTTTAACCGCGACATCTTGATCTGTAGGTCCAAAATCGCCCATACCCACCAGGCTATTAAGGTGTCCTAATTTGTTGGTAAGCTTAATCGGGAAATTAAGTGGATCCTGTCCAGAGCGGTTTTTGGTTTGATAGAGTTCTTTTTCTATTTGCCCAAAAAACTCCTGCATGGTTTTCGCTTTTTCGCGAAGCTCTTTGGTACGAGGGTCATCCTTGTACTGCTCGGTAAAAGCCTTGAGCTGATTATTGATCTTTCTAATCTTCTTGATGCTCTGATGCGCGCGATCTATAGTAGTGTTGACACTAGAGATAAAATCATGCTGTTTCTGCATATCGGCCACGCTTGCCTCGGCATTAGGATTAGGAAGTATGGTGAAGTTCTGTGATTGTGTCTCTCCGTTAACCGTGAGCGCCACCTTATAATCTCCTGGAACAGCCTTAGGACCATCAAGACTAGCCCACCATAATATCATTCCATCAAGACGTTCTGCCCCATCAGTCCTGGTATTCCAGGTAAACATATTCCCACCTTCTTTGACATCAAGCTTTTTATCCTTGGCGGTAGCAGTAGTACTATATGACTGTAAGGTATCACCAGCAAGAGTCATATAGGTAAGACTTACTGAGTCTTTCTTTTTGTCAAAATCACCCAAATTGAAATACGTAATGACTCCGCCAGGGTGATTGGTGCCAGTGGTAAGACTGCCTTTTCTGCCTCCGCCTCCCATACGATAGGAGTCTTTTGGCTTAAAGAGTTTGTTGGTATTCGCTTTCGCGAAAGCGGCCTGATGCAACATCCCCAAATCATCAATCATCCAGATACTGCGACCTTGTGTGGCCACAATAAGATTGTTGTCTTTAATGGTAAGATCGGTGATAGGTACTATGGGCAAATTGAGCTGAAAAGACTCCCAGTTTGTACCGTCATCCCAACTAATATACATCCCAGTCTCGGTCCCTGCATATAAGAGTCCCTTTTGTTTAGGATCTTCTCGCACTACTCTAGTAAAATGCTCTTCGGGTATACCGTTGGTTATTTTTTTCCAAGACTTTCCAAAATCTGTGGTCTTGTACAGATAGGGGGTAAAATCTCCCGATTTGTAGCGCGTACCAGCTACATAACAGGTGCCTTGATCAAAAGCCGAAGGTTCTACACTATTAATCATCATGGCCTCTGGCATTCCTTTGGGCGTTACATTTTCCCAAGACTGACCTCCGTTTTGAGTGACATGTATCAAACCATCGTCACTTCCAACCCAAAGCAGGCCTTCTTTAAGGGGTGATTCGGCAGCGGCAAAAATAGTACAGTAATACTCTACAGAGGTATTATCTTGCGTAATTGGCCCTCCAGATGACTTCATTTTTTCAGGATCGTTAGTGGTGAGATCACCACTGATAACCTCCCAGCTTTGTCCTTCATTTTCTGAGACGTGTACGCTTTGCGAAAAAGTGTATAAACGGTCTGGATTGTGTTTTGAGAAAATGATTGGAAAGTTCCATTGGAAACGGTATTTCATGGCATCAGCTCCATTTCCAAGTGGGTTATCAGGCCATACATGGATGGCACGATTCATATCGGAATGGTGATTGTAGCGTGTTAAAAATC
>CAZJWI010000034.1:0-1711 GCA_964549485.1 uncultured Flavobacteriaceae bacterium | reverse complement strand
ACACGAATGATCTCTACCTTGTCCATGGTGTCACCTTGAGCTATAGCGTCAACGGTATCCTGACCTTCAACTACTTTTCCAAAAACCGTATGCTTACCATCTAACCAATCTGTGGCTATGTGGGTAATAAAAAATTGACTTCCGTTGGTACCTGGACCTGCATTGGCCATACTCAAAACACCGGGGCCATCGTGTTTAAGGTCTGGATGAAACTCATCGTCAAACTTATATCCTGCATCTCCCGTACCTGTGCCCGTAGGACAACCACCCTGAATCATAAAGTCTGGAATGACACGGTGAAATTTCAAACCATCATAATATGGCGTTCCTTGTGGCTTAACCGAATTTTCAAGATTTCCTTCGGCCAGGGCAACAAAATTACCTACTGTTCCTGGAGTTTTTTCGTGTTCTAATTTTACTAGAATGTCGCCTTTAGGCGTTGTAAACTTTGCGTATATACCGTCTTGCATGCTACTCTTTTTTAATGAGGTGCAAAGATACGCAGGAAGTATGAGGTGATAAAATGGAAAAGGCCTTATTTAAGATCGCACTTAGTTGGCCACTTCACTCATAAATTTGATGCGGTAAAGTCGCAACTCTTCATCGTCATAATCGCCATCAAATTCTTCAAGAGCCGCCTCGATTTTATCGGTTTCGGCATCCATAAAGTATTCGTGCAGTTCTTCTTGCTGGTCTTCGTCCAATAACTCGTCTATCCAATAATCGATATTGAGCTTTGTTCCGCTAAAAACGATAGCCTCCATTTCTTTGATAAAGTCTGGCATGTCTTTCCCTTTCGCAGAAGCGATATCATCGAGCGGCAATTTTCTGTCTACATTTTGAATGATGTACAATTTTAGCGCGCTATTAGCTCCCGTACTCTTAACCACCAAATCATCGGGTCTTACTATGTCGTTATCTTCGACATAGGAAGCGATGAGGGAGACAAATTCCTTTCCAAATTTTTTGGCCTTGCCTTCGCCTACGCCATGTACAGCGCCTAATTCTTCCAAATTCATTGGGTACTTGACGGCCATATCGTGAATAGAAGGATCCTGAAAAACGACAAATGGAGGTACATCATTTTTCTTGGCTACTTTTTTACGCAGCTCTTTAAGCATGGCCACTAGGGTTTGGTCTACCTCTGCTCCTGCCTTGGCTGCCGAAATTATCGCATTGTCTGTTTTTTCGTCGTAAACATGATCATCGGCCATCATAAATGACTCTGGCTGGGCGATAAATTGGTGTCCCTTATCGGTAAGTTTGACCACCCCGTAAGTCTCAATATCTTTTTTGATGTATCCCGCAACCAAACTTTGACGCAAGAGTGCGTGCCAATAGGCCTTATCCCGATCTTTACCACATCCAAAAAAGGCTTGCTCATGAGTTTTGTGCGATGATATGATGGCGTTTTCATGTCCAATCATCGTAAAGACAATCTCCTTGCTCTTATATATTTGATTGGTATCGCGAATGACTTGAAGTAATTTTTGCAATTCATCTTTGGCCTCATGCTTTTTCTTGGGATAACGCATATTGTCATCGAGCATTCCCCCTTCACCGGTTTCATTGTCAAATTCTTCTCCAAAATAGTGTAAGATAAATTTGCGCCTAGAAATACTTGTCTCACAATAGGCAACAACTTCTTGTAATAAGGCATGCCCTATCTCTTGCTCGGCTACCGGCTTGCCACTCATGAATTTTTCTAACT
>CAZJWI010000033.1:0-1551 GCA_964549485.1 uncultured Flavobacteriaceae bacterium | reverse complement strand
CCTATCGAAACCGCAAAGGAAAACGCATTTTGAAACCAACCTATTGGTACTTGATGCATACTACCCAATCGGAGCTGGTGCCACAGTTAGAAGAAGATATTGAATGGGCGAGATGGATGACAATTTCGCAAGGTGATAATAGCCAATTACCCTTCTTCAAAAGCCTACGGGCTGTCAGTGAGCTTGCGCTTAAATAAGGTGCCTTTTACCTCGATGATCCAACCTTTTACTGCCTAACGAAGTAGCAAAGCACTCAATAACTCGAGCAATTTATAGCCTACATCGCAGGATGATATGAAAATTGATCGGAGGGTCAAATTAGAAAGTCTTAACTCATCTATTCGAATAAAATTATATGTGAGTAGGGATTTTTTTCGCATTTGTATGAAAAATCATATCGTAAAAAGTATATTTGTCTCTGCAAAGTCTCTAATGTGAATCTTTGCAAAAGTGTAAAATGACGACTATTATCTCCCTATTGCATTGAGTTTTGAATCAGTTTTAGACAATCCTGGTTATTTTATTCTAATGTGTTAAGTGTTGAATATCACATCCTTGTATTAAGTCTTACTGTGAAATCCTTCTTGCATTTTTGGATTATGTTTTCATGTTTTTTTGCGACCTAAAAAGCTCTAGTTTTTTATGAAACGAGGACAAAACGTTCCTTCGCACGCGCCAAATTGTCGATCGGTTTCTGACAATTTTTCGCTGAATCGGTCTTTCTCTGCCTCAGAGAAGGGCTTTTCTGGTTTGCAACATGAACAAACTTTTACTGCGAATACACACACACAAACATATCATGCTATGGGTTCCTCCAGCATCAATCAGTATCTCATGAAAGGAAATTTTAAATTGAGTCTTAGAGTTCTGACTTCCACCCTTACTCTTGTTTTAACAGTAGGTTTATTTATGGTTGGGGTCACAAGTAATACAATTGCTGCTCAAGAAATAGAAATAAGTGCAACCGCATCATGTGATGATGGGGCAGGTACTTCGGCTAGCATGAATCAGTATTATGTTGAAATCAATGATGTTTCAAGTACTGATCCTGGGCCTTATGATATAACTATCGGAGGCTCAACACAGGTATGGACTGACGGAGCAACAACCTCTTTAACTTTCGGTCCTTTTGACCATTCTGGTGTAGGTGGTGCAGTTCAGGTTGTTGGCGGAGTTAGTCAGAATGATGCAACCGTGATTGGAGACGCCGAAGTGCCAGAAGTATTGTGTGGTGTGAATAATGGTGGCCAGGCTTCGGGCGCCTTCTGTATGCCAACCACTGATCCAGATGTACCTGCGGGTGCAATCTTGGCCCAATCGGTTCCAGGCTCTTTTATGGCCGGTGGAACTAGCGGACAGATACAATCATATGTTTTAGTTGATGATGCAGGATTTATTGTACAGTCAAACTTAACGGGACTCTTTACGGGCCTGCCAAGTGACACTTATACTGTATACGCTATTAACTACCGCGATACAGAACCACTTGATGACTTTTTAATACCAGGAGAATCTTTTGACCCTGTTGCATTGGGTGTTGATATGACTGAT
>CAZJWI010000032.1:0-3878 GCA_964549485.1 uncultured Flavobacteriaceae bacterium | reverse complement strand
GATCCAATATTTAAAAAATGGCATCCACTTTTGTTTTAAATTTTTCATAATAGTGATTTTAAATGATTTCAATATCAAATTTCAACAAGTGTGCCAAGTCCTTCAACAAGGCGCCTTAAAAGATTTTGTTTCATTCTAAATCATTGTCTTTGTTTTAATTAGGTGTTTAAAATAAAGTATGCTTTCGCGAAAGCGTCCTTAGAAGAATCACAACTTAACCAATAGAAATACAGCATGAGTGCGTGCAAATACTCCTAATAAAATTGACCAAAAGAGAAGGTTTCGAGTTGATCTTAGACAGTATGTCGAGATAAGAAAGAGAGTCGTTTTTGAGGCCGTAATGAAGGTGTTGTACCTATAGCTATTAGGATGGCCATATGAAGCACTTAGGATTATTTGTACATATAAATTACAAAAACAAGTGTTTTAACCTATTGATTTACAGATTTTTAACTGTGTATAATTAGTTTTAAAGCTGCAAGAATTGGCTCTAACATCTACTACATTGCAGGCTCAATAATCGATTTGTAACTCAACAATTAACTCAAAAATAAACACTATGTCAATGTCAATGCAAGGAGCCTGGTATGTCCGGGTCAAATCAAAAAGTGCTGGATTCACCCAACGCTATATCATTAGCGGTGCGTCCAGTGGAAATGGTACCTATGCCGGTGTTACAAGTACACCCGAAGTATTTGTAACCGGTAGTTCTTGGAATATTAGAATACAGAATGATCCCGGTTCTGGTTTTCTCAATTCTACTTTAAAAATTACCAACCCAAAAGTAATAGGAGGCGAATACGTTTTTGAATTACAGTCTAATGATGCAGGATCTGACGAAGATTTTAACGATCTCATTCTTAGTTTTAGAACCCCTGTTACGGCACAGGACTATATCGTATATGGAAATATTAGCTATTATAAGGGTTGTGTTTTTAACCCTTGTCATCGGTTTTTAGTTATCGACTCTTATTTAAAGTTGAAAGAGGCCGTGGTTAATCCCATTATTAGAGATGCAGTAAAAGCTTTTTATCCTGCTATGCATCGTTTGGCCTTTAACCCACAACCTGAACCGCCCGCTAGCTTTACACCACTGGTACTTTCGCTTACTGATCAAGCCATCCCAAGCAGAGAGAAAGTCATAACCATTAGTGAACCTTGCGAGATTGAAATTAAGGCCAATAAGAAAGAAGGACGCGAGTCTTACTCTTATGCTTATGAGTCCTTAAAAACGTCACGTATGGCAAGTATTTCAGATAGGGTGTCTCTTTCAGACTCACAAAGCGCTGTATTGGGCAGATCAAGTCGCATTGAGCTATCTAAAATCGCCGATCGTTTTAAATTTTTCTGTCAAACCGGGCCTATTGCTCATGCACAACTCAAATTGCAAGAATACGATCGTAGCCAGGCCGAATTATTGGGAGATCCCTATACCGGTAGCGGGAGCAAGGAAGACTTGGGCAACATTATCGCAGACTCTTTTGGAAATTATATCTTTAGATATACACGTTCTTTTGACGAAACACTCAATGAAATAGATGTGGATATGGCGGCAGGAGAATCTGCAGCTACACAATACCGTCCAGATCTTATCATGAGTTTGCTCGATCCTTTTTCAGATAATACCGCTCTTTTTGAAACAGCACCTTATTGGAATGTTCCTTTCTTAAAACGAATTAACTTATGTATTCCCAAGGGGCAAGCTGGATTGGTGCCATCGGCATGTAGTGGGCAACACATCATTCAGGGTGTGGGCAATATTGCGTTAGGGGCTAGCAATGGAGCAGGAGAACGCCTAGGAGGAGGTAATTCTTTAAACAATAGTGGTCTGGTGACTGCCAAGGCTGATATCGCACCTCAAGTGCGTTGTGCTGCCTTTACGGGAAATCTATTGCTCAAAGGTTGTTTGTCTAATCCCGAGGTCAAATACTACACTTTAGAATACAGAAATAGAGATCGTTTTGAATCATGGCAGGATTTTACACAAACCCTGCGTTTACCAAAAATTGTATTGGGTCAGACCGTGCAACGGGTGGTAAACCGATCTTTTGGACCTTCCAATAGTATTGAGGGTTATCTCAATGTTGAAACCGATAGCGGGGCTTGGCTTCCAGGTTACCATAGCATCAAAGCTATGATACGCACGGCAAGCTTTGACAATGGTAGATACAGCTTTAAAATACAAGGATATGATGGCTCAGGATCTAAGATTGGTGGGACTCAGGAGGTTATTCATTTGTATCTTCAAGATACCAATCGCATAGTAGCTATTGACCCTGAGGTGTCTTTGGGAGATCAATCTTTGGGTAATTGTGCCTTGTTTCAATTGCCAATGATAGGGGAGACTGTGGTAGAAGATGCTCCTATGACTATTCGATTTAAAGTCGAACACAATCCAGGACCAACCCCACCCAAAGGGTTTATCAATCACTATGAATTAAGTATTCTCAAAGGGGCTACAGGAAGTTTTGCAGTGAATCTTGGAGTAGAAGATGCTCTCTTTGCTGGAGGTGCATTACAACCTACGCCCAATAGAGGTCGCAGATACGTGCATACCGATGATACCGACTGCCTGACCATATTTAAAGGGACGGTCAATGAAATTGCAGCCGATGCCGATGGATATATTACTGCAAGTCTACAACCTGCCAGCGGGGGTTGGCTATTACCCGACCAAAAGTTTTGTGCCTTCGCTATTCATCTAGGCGGAACGCTTCGGCTTACCAATGGCTCTGGGGGGTACACAGACTTTCATGCCACACCGGTGTTAGTAGGTATCGAAAGACCCTAAGACTATGGACTGGTTCAGTTTTCTAGTATGTGGTTTGGCTATTTGGCGTATCACACATCTCTTTACCGAAGAAGATGGACCATTTGATAGTATAATTCGCTTTAGAGCTGTATTCGGGCAGAGTCTCTTCGGAGATCTGCTCGATTGCTTTTATTGCTTGAGCATTTGGATCAGTCTTCCGTTTGCTTTGCTATGTGTAGACCAGATGAGCCAGTGGTTTTTATACTGGATGGGTTTAGCAGGTCTGGCTGCGCTATTGCAAAAAATAACAACTCATTAATTATATATATTATGTCTTGCTGTAATCAAAAACGTATGGCTTTTAAAAGTCAAAATACCATAAGCCAAAAGCGAATACAAACGGTACCAATAGGGGAAATGACTCCCGTAATTGGCAGGTATACCGGAAATGGCTTTCAAGTCTTTAGGGGGGCAATAACTGGGATTAAATACACTTTTAAATATCGTGGACATAGGCTTACCATAGACCCTAGAGATGCAGTGGCACTACAAGCCGAACCTCTACTCTCATTCGTTTCTTAGTCATAGACCTTAAGCTTGGCTCAATAAAAAAGGCCAACCGTTTATGGGTTAGCCTTTTTCTGTATATCATTTCGCTTTAAGCGAAAATAGATAGCTTATGAAGCATTTTGCTTTTTAATAAGGTTGAGCGCACTTCCTTCTTTAAACCAGTTGATTTGCGCATCGTTATAAGTGTGATTGACTTTAATCGTATCTGTACTGCCATCGGCATGTACAATTTCTACAGTCAACGGCTTATCTGGTGAGAAGCTATCGAGATCTAAGAAGTTAAAGGTGTCGTCTTCTTGGATCAAGTCGTAATCGGCTTCATTGTCAAAGGTAAGACCTAACATACCTTGTTTTTTAAGGTTGGTCTCGTGTATTCTTGCAAAAGACTTTACCAAAACCGCTGCAACACCCAAATGCCTTGGTTGCATCGCTGCATGTTCCCTTGAGGACCCTTCGCCGTAATTATGGTCACCCACCACTATGGAACGAATGCCTGCCGCCTTATACGCTCGCTGGGTATCGGGCACGCCGCCATATTCACCTGTCAATTGGTTCT
>CAZJWI010000031.1:0-12489 GCA_964549485.1 uncultured Flavobacteriaceae bacterium | reverse complement strand
GTTTTCATAAAATTTTCACCTATCAAAAAACCTTTATATCCATAGGGTAATAGTTCACTTATAGCATCAACGCTGCTGATACCGCTTTCTGAAACCTTGACAAACTCATCTGGAATCATTTTACTTAAGGTTTTACTGGTGGTTAAGGAGACCTCAAAGGTTTTTAAATTGCGATTATTGATCCCTATCATATCTACTTGAGATACAATCGATTTATCTACTTCTGTGGCATTGTGCGCTTCGCAAAGCACATCCATACCCAATTTTTTGGCCAGCGTGGCATATTGCTTTATTTGTTGAGCGCTAAGACTGGCGGCAATCAATAATATGGCTGCAGCTCCATGGGCTTTGGCTTCTATAATTTGGTACTCATCTACAATAAAATCTTTGCGCAATAGCGGCATATGAACCGCTGCTCTAGCTAGGAGTAAGTCGTCAAGAGAGCCGCCAAAAAAGGGACCGTCTGTAAGTACAGACATCCCGCTCACACCGGCTTTTTGATAACCCTGGGCTACATCGGCTACGGCTGCTTGTTGATTGATTTCAGCCTTGCTTGGTGATCGGCGTTTAAATTCGGCGATGATACCGATGGGAGCATTCGTAATGGCAGCGGCCAGAGATGGCAGCTTTTGATCAAATAAAATCGATTGTTCCAATTGTGTTATTGGGATAAGACTCTTTTTGAGCGCTACATCCTTTTTCTTACGTGCAATTATTTTGTCTAAAATGGTTGTCATAAATGGGAGCTTAGCAATGCGATTGTGAAAAGGATTGTAATTGTTGTAATTTTTTGAGGGCCTTACCGCTTAACAGGCTCTCCTTGGCTTGTTCAAAGCCTTCTTTTGGAGAGCCTCCTTTAACAGTGGCAATAGCCATACCAGCGTTTGCACAAACGACATTGTTCTGTGCCTGTGATCCATTGCCCGAGATAACATCCATAAAAATCTTGGCCGAAGCACTTACAGAGTCTCCACCATAGATGGCCGATGGCTCGAGGGCGGTTAGGCCAAAATCTTGAGGTTGCAACATGGTTTCGCTGGTATTGGTAATGGCCTTGGTAGGACCAGTGAGTGCAATTTCATCATAGCCGTCCAAGGCGTGAATAATGGTAAAATTTTTATCTCCTTTTTGATAGAGGTAGCCATAGATGCGAGCGAGTTCTAAATTAAAAACACCCACCAATTGATTTTTTGGAAAAGCCGGGTTTACCATAGGCCCTAGCATATTAAAAAAGGTTTTTACACCCAAGGCACGACGGATGGGAGCTACTTGTTTCATGGCAGGATGAAATAGTGGCGCATGTAAAACACACATACCTATTTGGTCCATTGAGCGCTTTAAGACATCGGGATCATTGCTAAAGCGTATCCCCAAATATTCCATCACATTAGAGCTACCACTTACTGAGGAGACACCGTAATTACCGTGTTTGGTCACCGCAACATCGGCTCCTGCGGTTACAAAGCTTGACAGGGTCGAAATATTAAAGGTATTTTTGCCGTCACCTCCAGTCCCACAAAGATCTATGGCGTTATAGGCGCTTAGATCTACCGGAATACAAAGATCTAAAAGGGCATCTCTAAACCCTTCCAGTTCGGCAAGGGTGATGCTACGCATCATATACACGGTTAGAAAAGAGGCGATCTGGTGGGTGTCGTATTTGCCTTCAGAAATATTGACCAAAATACTTCGTGCTTCTTCTTTGCTGAGCTGGTCGTGATTGATGAGTCGGTTTAAAATCTCTTTCATAGTCTGTAATCGATAGGGGCTATTGTTGTTGATTAATTTTAATCATTTTGAGCTGTTGCTGATCTAGAATGACGTTTTGCTCGGCCTGAGCAATAATCTCGGCCTTAGTTTTGATACCTTCTCCCATTTGTTTTTTGGTCACATAATTGTAGATACCTGTATTGCCAAAGCTTACAATCCATCCCTTGGCTAAGGTCGATTTTTGGACTGTGGTTTGTGGAGTGATCAAGGCGGCTTTTAAGCGTTTATTAGAACGTTTGATCAATTCGGCTTCGCTCAGGGGTGTGTTGTAAAGCATATAGGAGCCATATTGGTAGAGTACCCAGTTTTGCTGGCTGGGGTGTATTCCTAATTGTACCGAAAAGATCAAGGGCGCAAAATCGGGGAGAGGTGCTGTGTCTACAAGAACTGAATCCATTAATACAACGGTATCTCTAACTTCAATTTGACGTGGTGGCTCAGGGAGTGATCCTGAAGTTGTGGCTTGTTTTTTACCACAACTCATACACAAGAAAGCACTTGTGATGCATGCCAGCACTAGGTGTTTAGCGGTTTTCATAGGACGGTGCGTTTATCCAGTTTTCTATCATTTGTTGACCTTGAGGAGTAAGTACAGATTCTGGGTGAAATTGCACCCCGCGCAGGTCGTATTCTCTGTGTCGTAAAGCCATAATTTGACCATTTTGGTCTACGGCTGTAATTTGGAGTGCGTCTGGAAACTGTTCGGTATCTACAACCCAACTGTGATAACGTCCTACCTCAATCATGGGGTCCAAACCTTTAAATAGTACGGTATCTTTTTGGGTGATCTCAACTTGAGTTGCCACTCCGTGAAAAACGCGCTGCAGATTAATGAGCCGTCCTCCAAATACTTCACCTATGGCTTGCTGGCCTAAACACACTCCCAATATGCTTTTGGTGGCGGCGTATTTTTGAATGACCGCTTTGAGTAAGCCAGCTTCTTCTGGTATGCCAGGGCCAGGTGATAAAAGGATTTTGTCATAGGCGGCACACTCTTCTAAGACAAATTGATCGTTGCGTCTCACGGTAACCTCACAACCCAAGGCTTCGAGATAATGCACGAGATTGTATACAAAACTATCGTAATTGTCGATGACTAAGACTTTCTTGCTCATATTATATCGTTTCTGCTAGATCTAAGGCCTTGGTCAGGGCCCCTAATTTATTATATACTTCTTGTAACTCTTTTTCGGGATCACTTTCGGATACCACGCCGGCCCCTGCCTGAAAATGCAATTGATGATTTTTACTCAAAAAGGAGCGAATGATAATGGCGTGATTAAAGTTGCCTTCAAAATCCATAAAGCCAATAGCCCCGCCGTAAAAAGTTCTGTTTCGGTTTTCGTAACGCTCAAGCAGGGTCATGGCATTGTGCTTGGGTGCACCGCTTAGTGTTCCGGCTGGAAAAGTATCTGCCACTACTTGAAGTGTATTGCTATCTTGATGCATCTGTGCAGTTACTTTACTTACCAAGTGAATTACATGAGAAAAGAATTGAATTTCCCTATAATTTTCAACTTTGACATCACCTCCGTTTCTAGACAGGTCGTTTCTGGCTAGATCAACCAACATGACGTGCTCGCTATTTTCTTTTTCGTCTAGAGCGAGTTCTTTGGCGAGAATGGCGTCCTGTTCGTCATTACCTGTACGTTTAAAAGTTCCGGCTATCGGGTGTATTTCGGCACGCCTATTTTGA
Organism: uncultured Flavobacteriaceae bacterium; assembly: GCA_964549485.1. Taxonomy (GTDB): domain Bacteria; phylum Bacteroidota; class Bacteroidia; order Flavobacteriales; family Flavobacteriaceae; genus Dokdonia. Next base: position 9,023 of record CAZJWI010000031.1, on the reverse strand, counting down.
ACCACCAATTGGGCCTCTGGAGAGCTACCAAAAATCTTAAAATCGCCATAGTCAAAGTAGAATAAATAGGGCGAAGGATTGACCGACCGCAAGGCGCGATATACATTAAATTCATCACCAGTAAAGGTTTGTGAAAATCGTTTACTAGGCACTATCTGGAAAACGTCACCGCGTTGGCAGTGTTTCTTACAGGTCATGACCAGTTCTTTAAACGCCTGGTCGCTTATATTACTCTCTGGACTACCACTAGTCTTAAAGTCAAATTGAGCCACGTCTTTAGACTGTAGTAATTGTTCAATATCTTCGATATTGCTATCACCACTAGTGTTGTGACAAAAAATATAAGCCTCATTATTAAAGTGATTGATCGCAATAATATTTTGATAGACGGCATAATAGATATCTGGAATAGCGATACGTTCTTCTTTTTCTGAGATCGTTATATCCTCAAAATACCCTACCGCATCATATGCTATATAGCCAAAAAGACCATTATTGATAAATTTCAAATCGGTTTTGCTGGCTGTAAACGCTTTCGCGAAAGCGTCCAAATGTGATAACACTTGAGCTTTGTCATTGATAGCCGTCTGTATAGGTGCCTGATCTGGAAATTGACTTGTGATTTGTCCATCCCCAACCGAAATACTCGCGATAGGGTTGCAACAGATATAACTAAAGCTGTTGTCATTGGCGTGATAATCACTACTTTCTAATAAAAGACTATTGGGATAACGATCGCGCAGACGCAGGTAAACCGACACTGGTGTGATGGTGTCGGCGAGTAATTTTTTGGAATGGGTATGCAGTTTGTATTTAGTCATACGATACTAGATGCTTTGGTGATATCATAAAAAAAAGCCTGTCGTAAGACAGGCTTTAAAATATGATTTAGACATACCGAGCGGCTTACGACTTGTTAAGTTGTATTGACCACCACCATGTATGTACTGTGTTGTTTTTCATTTCTGGATCAAATATAAGAATGTATTTGATGTGAACGAAATACTAAGCTGCTTTTTTTTTAGATTTTCATGCGAATAGCAAGTTCAAAATCATCGTTTATAGCAGCGTCTTTTAGACCGTCAAAAATACTTCCCGATTTGTAAACAATACCGTATTTGGTACGATCAATTTCTACGTTTGTCGTAAGTATGTTTCCCTCTTTGGTCAATTTAATTTGATGTGGTAGCGATTTACCTTTAATCGTTAAGTTACCGTTTACGATATAGGTATTTCCATTTTTGACAGCACTGTCAATAGTATAGGTAGCCGTCGCATAGTTATCGACGCCAAAAAAGTCATCAGAGTTTAAATGTCCCTCTAATTTTTCCTTTCCTTTACCGGGTTTAAGATCGGTTACTTGGATAGTCGTCATATCAATAACAAAAGATCCTCCCGTTAATTGATCTTGGTCCATAATTAAGGTCCCTTCTTTTAGTTGGATAGTCCCGCTGTGCTGGCCAGTCACTTTTTTACCTACCCAGGTAATTTTACTCTCCTTGACTTTGACTTCTTTTTTGATAGGATCTGTCATAGCCGAGGCACCAAAGATCATGCTTAAAGATAGGATTGCTGTAGAAAGAATTGTTTTCATTGTTCTAGTGTTTAATGTTTAAATGTATTAGTGTCTAAGTGTGTTGAGCATAGTGTTGAGCTGCTCGCGCTCATTTTCTGAAAGTTGCTGGGTAATTTTATCTTCGGCCCTATCTACCGCCGTATCTATTGTTTTTAGGAGTGAAAGACCATCGGGGGTAATGGTGATTTCAATCTTACGGCGGTTAGTAGGGCATTGTTCTCTATGTACTAAGTTTTTTTTAATCAGTTTGTCTACCAATCTCGTTGTATTACTCATTTTTGATACCATGCGCTCATTGATTGTCGATAGATTGGCCGGTGTCCCTTTTTGTCCTCTTAAAATGCGTAGCACATTAAATTGCTGTAAAGAGAGGTCGTAGGGTTTTAGAGTTTCGGTCAAAATCTCTGTGGCCCAGTTTGCAGTGTACAAAAGGTTGATAGTGAGCTTTCGCGAAAGCGGTAAATTTTGAGATTGAATAGATTCTTCTATTGTCATTACAATTGTTGTATATACAAATGTAATACAATTTTTGATAGTTTGATACAATTAACAGAACTTTAATAACTAGAGTAAAAGTGAGTATTCTAAAGCGCTTAGTGTCTTAGATCATTATAGTTACCTCGGCTTAGCGCAAGACCAACTCTTTGACGACATCGCGTTGGAGGGTTTCGTTAATTTTAATACGCAATTGTTCTTTGCCGTATTTGAGCTCTTCGCGCAATACAGATGAGTTGAGATTGACAATTAAGGTATTTTTTTCAAAACGCAGAGCCGTGGTGTATTTTTCAAAGGCTGGATTGAGCCCGTACCAGGCATTAAGTACGTCTACCTTGTCTATGCCTTGTTGCAACTTGTTTTCTGAGACAAATTCGCCCAGTGCCTCGGTAATCGAAATTGGATCTGTAGAACGTTTGGCCATTAGTCTAATAATAAAGGTTGATAGCGTCTATAGCGATAGGTAGTACCTTCCTCATTCACTACAGTAAGATGTGTCTGGTCTATAGACACGATCTCTTCACTCCAGGAATCAAAAGCGGTGGTGTAGGTTAGGGTGACGGTGTTGTCATTAATAGTAACATCGATATTTTCGGAGGCGGCATTGGTTTTGAAATTTCCGCTCAAATCCGGTTGTAATTTTTTGCGAATCCCTTTACTGCCGTTGATCTCGATAAAATCGATGTTCTGACTGATGCCGTATTCCTTTTGAATCCCGTCTGCAGTTTCTACCTGGGCAATTTCCCAATAACCATTAAGTAGTGCCAATTGCTCATCGGGTGTTTGGGTACAACTAACTACAAGTGTTAAAAGGATAAGAACTAGGATAGATCGCATAGGTATTAGCATTAATATAACACTAGCAAAGGTATCAATTTAGCGCGCTCCCAAATGAAAGAGTTCATAACTTTGACGCGTTTTTTTTACAACTTCTTCTGTCCGATCTGGATGAGTGTCGCTAATAAAAATTTGACCAAAATGATCTTCATTGACCAATCCCACGATATGAGCGACTCTGTCGGCATCTAATTTGTCAAAGATATCGTCTAGCAACAACAATGGTTGTACGCCACTTTCTTTGCTTATAAAATCAAATTGCGCCAGTTTTAAAGCGATGAGATAGGATTTTTGTTGTCCTTGTGAGCCAAATTTTTTGACAGGATAGCCTTTAATCTCAAATTGGAGATCGTCTTTATGTATCCCAACACTAGTATATTGCAGGGCTCGGTCTTTGGCCAAGGCATTTGTAAGAAGGTGTTGTAGTGGCATTTGGCTCAAAGCACTATTGTAGGAAAGCTCAACAGTTTCGGCTCCTCCACTTATTGCGGCATAACGCTTTTGAAAAATGGGGGTAAAGGCTTCGATAAAGGCTTTGCGTTTGCTGTGAATGGGCGTACCAAAACCGGCCAATTGCTCATCGTAGACCGACAGGCTAGCTGCATCAAAGGTGTTATTTGCCGCAAAGTATTTCAAAAGGGCGTTGCGCTGACTCAAAATCTTATTGTAACCCATAAGGCTATTGAGATAGCTCTTATCGCTTTGGGCGATTACCCCATCCATAAATTTTCGTCTTAAGTCACTGCCTTCTGTGATCAAATCTCTATCTGCAGGCGAGATGATTACCAACGGCAAAAACCCGATATGATCGGCAAATCGTTCATAGACTTTGGCGTTGCGCTTGATCACTTTTTTTTGACCTTTTTTTGCGCTTATCACTACTTTTTCTTCTCTGTCTTCCTTTTGGTATTGCCCTTCGATCACAAAAAAGTCGGCCTGATGATTGATGTTTTGACTGGTAATGGGGTTAAAATAACTCTTGCCAAAAGACAGGTGATAAATGGCATCCAAAACATTGGTTTTACCCACGCCGTTTGCGCCTACAAAACAGTTGATTTTTGCGTCAAAGTCAAAGGCTTCGGCTTCAAAATTTTTATAGTTAACTAAGGAGAGTGATTGTAAGATCATAAGTGTAATAGGCAGTAGGCTTTGGCAATGCACTCTTAAAGGACAGTAACCTGTAAAAGGACCTCGAGAAATACAGCCTCAAAATATCCAAAATTAAGGAATATTTTCCCTTTCATAATTCAATAAATATTATATTTTTGCGCCACTAACAAGGAAACTAGATGGCAACATATAATAAAAGAGGTTACAAGCCAAAAACGAAGAAGGAGAAAGAGGTACAAGAAGAGATCGATATCAAAGACTCTACAACGGCAGAAGTTTTTGAATCTCTAGACCAAGGAGCATCGCGTACAGAAGAATGGGTTGAAAAAAATCAAAAACCTATCTTGTATACTATCGTAGGTATTCTAGCGGTGGTATTGGCCTTTTTGGCCTATACCAAATTTGTTGCCGAACCTAATGAATTAGAGGCGGCGCAAGAATTGGCATACGCACAAGAAAACTTTAATACTGCTTTAGAATCATCAAACGAATCTCTTAAGGATTCCCTTTACATGGTGGCTTTAGATGGTAATAATGGAAAATACGGTTTATTGGACATCGCCGAGAACTACGGTGGTACCAAAGCAGGTAATCTTGCCAACTATTATGCAGGGATGTCCTATTTGGAAATAAAGAAATATACCGAAGCGATTAGTTACTTACAGGATTTTGATAGTGATGATATGATTTTGGCTCCACTAGCCAAAGGCGCTATGGGAGATGCCTTTATGCAGTTAGATCAGGCTTCTGAGGCATTAAATTACTACGAGCAAGCCGCTAAGATGAACGCCAATCAATTTACAACACCTCGCTTCCTCTTTAAGGCTGGAGTAGCTGCTATTGATTTAGGTCAGAACGACACTGCCCTTACGCATCTTAACGCTCTCAAAGAGCAATATCCAGATTCTGAATATGCTGCACAAGCCGATTTGTATATCGGTAAAGCGCAAGGTGGCAACTAGGGCCGCAGTAACTAGTAAAATACAGCTCATATGGCGACAGCAGGCACCAATTTATCTGCTTACGATAAGACAACCATCCCAAACGCGAAAAATTTTCGGTTTGGGATTGTTGTTTCTAAGTGGAATCCTGAAATAACTGAAGGTTTATTTCAAGGAGCTTTTGATGCCTTAAAAGATTGTGGTGCTATTAATGAGAACATTGTAAGATGGAATGTGCCAGGTAGTTTTGAACTTATCTATGGGTGTAAGCGCATGACACAAACCTATGACATGCTAGATGCTGTCATTGCTATTGGTAATGTGATTCAAGGAGAGACCAAACACTTTGACTTTGTTTGTGAGGGAGTAACTCAAGGGATTAAGGATCTTAACCTTCAGGGTGATATTCCTGTAATTTTTTGTGTCTTGACAGACAACAACAAACAACAATCCATAGATCGCAGCGGTGGGAAGCACGGCAATAAAGGCACCGAGGCTGCAATTGCTGCTATCGAGATGGCTCAGCTCAAAGCCGATTCAAAAATTTAGCCCCTTTTTCTCAAGCTAAAGATTAGACAATGACCCTTTGTCGGGCAGCGGCAATATGGCGCACTTTTTGTATTAGAATCCTTATCTTTGAATGTATAGGAAGTAATGTTATGGGATCAGTCAAATTTACAATCATAAAAGGCCTTAAAAAAAACAATCGTTTTAATTATACGCCCCGCTACTTTAATGGCAAAGACGATGTAGAGTCGGCCAAATATCCAACCAAACTAGACGCCTACAGTGAAAATTACAATCGCAACGATTACGGTTCTCACTGGAGAGACGCACGTGAGGCCAGACGTAACAAAGCAAATGTTGGCTTTAACGGTACCATCTGGATCATTATAGCTGCGCTTTTTTTAATTTTTATGTACATCATCGATTTCGATTTATCTATTTTTTCTTAAGCCCTAATGGCAGATATCATAAAGCTTTTACCAGATCACGTTGCTAATCAAATCGCAGCGGGTGAAGTCGTGCAGCGACCAGCTTCAGTTGTTAAAGAATTACTCGAAAACGCCATTGATGCTGGAGCTCAAACTATTCAACTTATTTGTAAAGATGCAGGTAAGACCCTAATACAAGTAATCGATGATGGGAAGGGTATGTCTGAGGCCGATGCTCAGATGAGTTTTGAGCGTCATGCTACTTCCAAAATTACCACAGCCGAAGATTTATTTAACCTCCATACCAAAGGTTTTAGAGGTGAGGCGCTTGCTTCTATTGCTGCTGTGGCGCACGTACTGCTAAAAACCAAACCCAAAGATGCCGAGGTTGGGACTCAGCTCGAAGTTGAGGGCAGTAAAGTAATTACCCAAGAGGCCTGTGTGACCCCTACAGGGACGGCTATAGCGGTAAAAAATCTCTTTTACAACATTCCTGCAAGACGTAATTTTTTAAAGTCAAACAATGTAGAATTACGTCATATAATAGACGAATTTCAGCGTGTTGCTCTGGCACATCCCGCTATCGCTATGTCTATGTATCACAATGACAATGAATTATTTCATCTGCCCACAGGTGGTTATAAGCAACGTATCGTTTCAATATTTGGGGGTAAGACACAGGAAAAATTGGTCCCTGTACAAGAGGAGACAGATATACTTACCATAGAGGGTTTTGTAGTAAAACCTGAGTTTTCTAAAAAGACGAGAGGAGAGCAGTTTTTCTTTGTAAATGATCGATTTATTAAAAATGCTTATCTCAACCACGCCGTCTCGGCAGCTTTTGACGGCTTACTTCCAGAACGGACAAGAGCCAGTTATTTTTTATACCTCACTGTAGACCCAAAGTCTATAGATATCAATATCCATCCTACCAAGACAGAAATAAAGTTTGATGACGAGCACGCGCTTTACGCCATCTTACGGGCCACGATCAAACATAGTTTGGGCCAATTTAATATTGCGCCAGTGCTCGATTTTGATCGGGATGCCACCCTTGACACACCATATCACTACAAAAATAAAGACGCACAACTACCTAAAGTGTCTGTAGATCGGCATTTTAATCCCTTTGAGACAGTAGCGCCGCCTAAAAAGGGTGCCCAGCCGCACCACCGTCAAAAAGAATCTGTTGTAGGGTGGGAACATCTCTATGAAGGTTTACAAGGCAGTAATAAAGAGCTTGCAGGCGTGAGTAAGGTGACATATGAAAGCGAGGTTGCCTCAAAGGCACTTTTTGAAGAAGGTGGGCCAACCCCAATCGACACCAATAGTCCTGTCAAGGCGCAAGAGGACGCTTTCGCGAAAGCCGAATCTACCACTTACCAATTGCATAAAAAATATATAGTGACCACGATAAAAAGTGGCATGGTGATTATTGACCAGCACAGGGCACACCAACGCGTACTCTACGAAGAGCTATTGCGAAATATTACAGTCAAAGAATCTGTGAGCCAGCAATTGTTATTTCCGTTGCTTTTAAATTATAATACGGCAGAGCTCTCTTTGCTGTTACAACTAAAAGAAGGATTGGAGAATACGGGTTTTGCCTTTGGGAATATGGACGGAGAGCAGGTTGAGGTAACCGGAATTCCGATCTCTATAAGCGAGGCCGAGGTCCCTATAGTATTAGAACAGCTCCTAAGTGATTTGGAGCACGAGGTGCCAGAGGTAGGTTTTAGTCAAACCGATCGTCTGGCCAAGAGTATGGCTAAGAGTATGGCTGTGAAGGCAGGAGAGCCACTCAATGCTCTGGCAAGAGAGCATCTGGTCAACCGCCTTTTTGCTTGTAAAGAACCTAGTGTAAGTCCAGCCAATAGAAAAACGTTCATCACCTTAGGCGGAGATGAACTCGACCGAAAATTTAAATAACCTATGGGTAAGATAACCGAAACAGTAAAAGTTTTATTGATTGTAAATGTGATCTTTTACTTAGGATCACAATTTGTAATTGATAAGAATCAAGCCATGGAGTGGTTTGCCCTATGGTATTTTGAACATCCTGGATTTCAAATATGGCAGCCGCTCACTCATATGTTTATGCATGACTTATCGAGTCCTATGCATTTGATCTTTAATATGTATGCCCTATGGATGTTTGGCAGTCCTATAGAGCAAGCCCTGGGGCAAAAAAAGTTTTTATTCTTTTATTTTTCGGCTGGATTGGGTGCGGCCTTTATTCACTCTTTTGTGAATTATCTACATTTCAATTCGGGTATGGAGGCGCTGATGGAATTAGGTGCTACAAGCGCCGACATTCAGCTATGGCTCAAAGAGGCAGTCTCACCTGGAATGTATATGAACAGTCCTCAAATTCCTACTGATGTTTCTCAAGATTTCTTTGGAGCTTATAACATACCAGCCGTTGGAGCCTCTGGAGCGATTTATGGCGTGCTCGTAGCCTTTGGTATGTTATTTCCCAATGCGTCGTTGGGTCTAATTTTTGTACCTATCCCTATCAAGGCAAAGTATTTTATTCCTGGATTGATTCTTATCGATCTGTTCTCTGGAGTAACTGGGTTTTCTATTTTTGGAGCAAATATTGCCAATTGGGCACATATCGGAGGAGCCTTGTTTGGATTTATAATGATGTGGTACTGGAAAAAAAATAGTTTTAATCAAAATAGGTGGTATTAATTATGGCAGCCAATTCCTTATGGTATCAATATAAAGTGGCAAATATCGCAGTCAAATTGATTGTGATTAATGCAGCTGTATTTATCGTTCTCAATCTCATTCCAAGTTTGTTTGGGCAAGGATCTTTTTTGTCGAACTGGCTTGCCCTACCTAGTGATTTGTCTAGTTTTATTGTCAAGCCTTGGACCTTATTGACCTATGCCTTTGTGCATTCGGGTTTTTGGCACATACTCTGGAATATGTATTTCCTGTATATATTTTCGAGATTTAGTCTCAATCTCTTTACCGAAAAGCGATTTCTTACCATCTATCTTTTAGGTGGTATGGCAGGAGGGGTACTGTATATGTTGGCTTATAATATCTTTCCGGCATTAGTGGCAAGAGGGCCTGGTGCTATGGTAGGGGCTTCGGCGGCGGTTAACGCGATTATTATTT
>CAZJWI010000030.1:0-6368 GCA_964549485.1 uncultured Flavobacteriaceae bacterium | reverse complement strand
CCTTTCATTTTAGTCTTAGTTTAAAGTTACTTCTGCTAAAGACTTCTCAACTAAACCTAATTGCTTGTCTTTATTAGATAACTCTTCTCTAACTACTTTCTCTGCAATCTCTACAGATAAACTAGCTACAGTATTTTTTAACTCAGCCATTGCACTTGCTTTTTCAGCTGCAATAGTTGCTTGTGCCTGTGCAATTGTTTTATCAGCTTGTGCTTGTGCTTCTGCTTTAGCATCTGCAACAATCTTATCTTTCATCTCACGAGCATCTTTTAACATCGCTTCACGCTCTGCTCTGGCCTCTTTGATCAATTTCTCATTATCAGCCTGAAGGTTCTGCATTTCTTTTTTAGCATCCTCAGCTGAGGCTAATGCGCTTCTGATCCCTTCTTCACGATCGTTTACCGCGTTTAAGATGGGCTTCCAGGCAAATTTGCGAAGTAAGAAAAGTAAGCCTACAAAAAGTACAGCTTGCCAGAAAAAAAGACCTAATGAAAATTCTTGAATTAATTTTTCCATTTTATGATAGACTAAAGTGGTGTTTTACATTTTGGTTAAACAAGCAGCTGTAACCAACCGTTACAGCTGTCTGTTTTTGCATACTGGATGATTATCCTGCGAAGATCGCAGCAAAACCAATTCCTTCAATAAGCGCCGCTGCAATAAGCATCGCTGTTTGAATTTTTCCATAAGCTTCAGGCTGACGTGCAATAGCTTCCATAGCTTTTCCACCAATCATACCAATACCGATACCGGCTCCGATTACTGCTAATCCTGCTCCGATAACTGAAGGTATTACTGTACCTGCATCTTGTAACATCATTGGAATTGTCATAAAAATATAGTTTAAAAATTAAAAAACTCTTGTTTAAAATTTCGCTTTCGCGAAAGCATATATCTTAGTGCGCTACTTCTGTCTCGTGATCGTGATCGTGCTCATGCTCTTCTACCGCAAAACCAAAGTACAATGCTGCTAGCATAGTAAAGATATACGCCTGAAGTAAAGCCACTAATACCTCAATTAGAGATATGGCAAAAGCCAACCCGAAAGAGAGTGATCCTCCTACCCAGTTTTGGAAAATGTAAATTAACCCAATCAAACTTCCTAATACGACGTGTCCTGCCGTCATGTTGGCATAAAGACGAATAAGCAGTGCAAAAGGTTTGATAAACATTCCCAAAATCTCAATAGGCACTAAAATGATATAAATAAATATTTTTCCAAACCAAGGCATACCATCGCCCAATGGATCAAAAATATGTTTCCAGTAATCCTTTTTTCCAGAAAAAGTGGTGATGATAAATACGATTACCGCCAAGGCAGTAGTCACCGCAATATTTCCAGTAACATTAACTCCAAATGGAGTTAATCCAAAGATGTTCAAAAACCAGATAAAGAAAAAGACGGTCAACAAGAAAGGCATAAACCTTCTGTAGTCTTTCTCACCTATATTAGGTCTGGCAATATCATCTCTTACATAAATGATGATAGGCTCAAAGAAACGCCCAAAACCTTTGGCGATGCCATTGTTATTTTTATAACTCTTAGCCAACCCTCTAAAGAGGAAGAACATCAATATAGCTGTGAGCAACATCATAAACACCCCTTTGGTGATAGACAAGTCTATAGGCTTGGCATTTGTTGGATGATGATCTTCATCGTAGTTTAATGTCCCTGAGGCGTCAGTTTTATATATTTTGGCGTGTTCTAATTTGTAGTAATTGCCATCAACTTCGGCAACAGTCTCACCGTGGTGAAACTTAGAAGAAGAAAAGACCTTTAGGCCATCATCCCAGATAATTACAGGAAGTGGGAAGCCGTAGTGGTGTACTTCGCCATTCTCGTCTGTCTTAGAAAACAGACTAAAGTCGTGAGAATCTAAAAGGTGATGCTGCACATATTCCTTTACTTCTTGCTTACGCTCTTCTCTCGTCGTGGTAGGCTTTTCGCCGCATGAGGCAAAAGTCAACAAGAATACGAAAGCAGAAAGTAATTTAATCAACGTTTTTCTTTGCATACCGAACTAATAAAATAGTGTCCTTAAAAATCGGTGCAAAAATACAGCTATAAATCTTAACGATAAAACAAATATGCCGCTTTTTTTTCGAGCTTGGCCCGCGGTAAAAATTATTGTCTATTTAGATGCTTAGAAAGTGAAAATACTTCAAAGATTAAAGCGAGAAAATACGGGACAAAAAAAGCCGCTATTTCGAGAAGGGATATGGTGTCATCTGCTTTGTACAGCGGCTTGAGGACCAATAGGAATACGATAAATTTTAAAGCGCTTCCAAAGACAAATACAAAACCTGCCTGTGCGTTAGGTTTTTTACTTGCCTGTAAAACAAAGAAGTAAATCAGAATTGCCAGAGTAAAATTTAACACATACGAAAGTAGGATATGGTGATCAAATAAGGCTAATTCTCGTGCATAAAGCGCCAAAATATGAATGCCAAAGGCAAAGGCCAATATACCGAGCAGTTTTGCGCTAAAACTTGCAATCTGTAAAAACATCAGGGGTTTAATCGTTTGGTTTGTCGTACGACCAGAAATAGAGCCAGAGCTACACCCGCCAATGTGCCAATGACAGTATAGAGTTTACCGTCGTCATTATAGGTTTGATCAAGCCATTTGCCTCCTTTAACAAAAAGAAATATAACAACGCCCATTTGAATGGCGATACCAGAATATATGGCCCAATTTTTAAGCGGAGCGTTCTCCTTTTTTGCTGCCATCTTTTGCCAGTGTCTTTACGCTGCTTTTCATTTCGCAGGTTGCATTAAAAGTGGCTCCTGGTTCTATAGCCAGTCTGCCAACGGTTACCTCTCCCTCAATGACAGCCGCCGATTTTAGTGACAACAAATTAGATATGGTTACTTTTCCCTCTACGCGGCCTTCAATATCGGCGTCATCACAGATGAGATTCCCTTTTAAGACACCAGACTTCCCGATGACAACGCGGTTTGGGGTGGTCAGGGTTCCTTCTATTTCGCCATCTATTCTAAAACCGCCCTTAGATGTTACAGTACCCGTGATGATGGTTCCTTGGCTAATGCGATTTTGCTGATTGCTTAGATCGGTGGTTTTGCTCTTTGTCTTTTTGTTATCTGAAAACATTCTTTAGGGGGTATTTACAGTTTTCTATTCGGTATAGGCTTCCAGATTCTTATGCAGTTGTACAATGCGATAATTGTCTGAAGATATGACGGTACTAGGATGAGTGATTCTAAAATCTTTGTTTTCGGCAAGAAGCTCGGCCAGGCCTTCAGCTCTTGAGCGCCTAGTGAGGTAATGTACCACTACAAACACTTGATCGGGATTATACATATCAAGTGAGGTCGCAAAGTCTGTATACCCCAGGGTCTCAAGCGCTAAGTCAATTTGGTTTTGAGTATCCTGAGCTTGTTGTAGCTGTGCCACGTCAAAAGCATATACGATCTTCCAATTAGTGGAAGCCTCATCTGGCATAAATTTTCTAAAAGCCAAACTAGGTACGGTAGTTTGTAAAATTTCTTGGGCCTTTTTACCTTCATCACTTCTCGGATAAGTTACCGCCACAAAATTTAATGCCTTTTTATAGGCCTCATAACCTCGATATCGACCTAATACTGTCGCTTTAAGTAATTCAAATTTTGGTATGAAGGGATCGCCGTAAAAACGCTCGATGTTTTGATCTAATTGTTCTAATACTGTGGCATATTGTTGTGCCCCAAATTGTCTATACAAACTATTGTAAATGGCTTCAGCACTTTCGGCATCTTGTTCTAGAGCAACATCAGGATTGTTGAGTATGGCAGCATATCTTGAATCTGGATAATTTGATGTAATATCATTTTTGTAGCTATTCGCTTTCGCGGAAGCGTCCATTTGATTATACACCTGATACAAATAGTATTTGGCCGGTAGGATCAAACGCTCTTCTGGTTGGAAGGCCAATACTTTTTCTAAACGATCTGCAGCACGAGGATAAAGCTTAAACTTTTCTTTGTAGATCAGACCTAATTGATAGTAGGCATCATCGCGCTCACGTTTTAAGCTATCTATGGCTGTTTCTGATTTTGGAATAGTGGCCAAAAAGGTGTCTACATTGAGATCCTTTTCAAAATCTTTTTCTGGAGCGATATCAACAGGGACTCCGCTACCGTCTAATTGATTTCGTTTTTTGGAAGACAAACGCCAATTGTCCTCTAAGGCACGATTGCCCCAAACGTTTCTAAAATCTTGCTTCCCATAGGCTACAGCCGTAGTATTGTAGAAATAGAATTCGCCCACCTGTGCGCTACCTGTGCTTCGACCCCGAGATCCTTTGGTGTTTTTGCTATTGGTATTATTTTGCCCAGCGGTAGGAACATCCTTTTTAAAAAACTCGTTATTTCTAATGATATCTGCCTTTCTGATGGAGTCTTGTTTGGCACGCTCTTTAAGACGTTTGATATAATCTTCAAAGAAAGCACGCTGCTCTGCCTCAGACATAAGCGCGAGTTTCATAATACTGTCATTGCGTTGAGATAGATTCTCATATTTGATCACATCGGTAAGATTTTCTCGTTTCTTTCGAATCTGACGATGTTCTCTGGTACCAGTGGTCAATTGATTAAGGGTACTGTCGTAATAAGCCCCTGCTAGCTGATAATCGGCGTTGTCAAAGTTGTACTGGGCCAAAGACAAATAATCTCTCGAGACCAAATAGCGATCCTGACTGTTTTGACGTAGCGAACGATTGTACAAGGCAATAGCCGAGTCTTCCAAACCGATATTCATATAATATTCGGCTTTGGTATAGTATAATTTATCCAGAAAGGGTCTGTTTTCACGATTCTCTTCTAATTCTTCAATATGCTCTAATAACAAGGCAATATCACCCTGCTCATAATCAAAATTTCTAATTTTTTCTATCTGGGCGTTAATCCAGTACTTTCTAGGAATACGTCGGTTAAGAGCTATGACCTCATCAAAGGACATATTTGCACTGTCTTTATAGCTTAGAGCGTTGTAGAGTTGCCCTTTGATAAAGTGATAACGCCCTTCTTGTTCAGATTTTCGCGTTAAGCGGGCGGCATCCTTCATATAAGCCAAAGCCGTATCGTAATGTTTAAGATTTATAAAAGCCTGGCTCAACATGGCGTAAGCATCGGCTTGATCTTGCTCTTTCAACTTTTTCTCAACCTTGAACAACTTGCGCAAGTTGTCTATGGCAAGTTCATTGTTACCCAATTGGATATTGGTCTTTTCCTTCCAAATTTTGGCCTGTGCAATATTATTACTTGCCGGGTAGTATGCCAGCACATAATTAAAGGCTTCTAAGGCAGCTATAAAACGCTGAGAGTAATACCGAGATTTTCCCAACAGGATAAAAGCTTCATCCATTTGAGGGTTATTCTCTTCTCCATCAATTTTCATGGAGTGTCTTTGAATTGCTTTGACCGCCTTTTCTTCGGCCTTATCAAAATCTGGATTTTTGACATCTCCCGGACGGGTGATATCTTCAAAGAGTTGGATACGCTCTACGGGTAAAATTTTCCAGTAGTCATCTTGGAACGTATTGGCAAGACCAGATAATCCTTTTTCGAGTGCTACTCCTCCATTATATAAGGCATTATATTCGGCAGTAACAGCATGATAGTTCCGACTGATAAAAGAATCATTCTTTCTAGAACAGCCTATTAGTGTTCCGATTGCAACTACAGCGTATAATGCGTAAGCTAAGTATTGCTTCAAACCTGAATGTTATTTAAGATAAAAACAGTAAAACACTGCTTTTAGTATCGCAGTTGGTAAAAATACATTTCTTTTTGAAAAAATGAGAATTTACCCTTGTAAAATCAAGATAGCCCTTGAATTACAAGGCGTGTTTCAAAAATAAGACAGCCATATGGTGTGATGACCAAAACACCCTTTTATCCTAGTTTAGGCAATAACAGTTTATTCTTCTTCAGTTATTGCAGCTATAGCAGCATGACCAGAGAAGTAATGTTCCAATTCTTTTAAGGTAGCTGGAGATGTCATGATATCTTTGACTTGTTTGCCTTTTTCGAGTACTACTATGCGCTCACATACCTCGGTGACATGTTGAAGGTCGTGACTTGACACTAATACAGTCACGTCCTGATCGGCAGCCATTTTTTTAATGATGCCTTTGAGACGGATCTGAGTGGTAGGATCCAAATTGGCAAAAGGTTCGTCAAGTATGATCACTTCTGGATTACCAATTAGGGTAGCTACTATTCCCACCTTTTTTTGGTTTCCTTTAGAGAGATCTCTTAAATATTTGCGTTTGCCAAGAATTTCATCATTGAAAAAATCTTCAAATTCCGCAAGGAGTTGATCAACATCGGCTTTGTTTTGTCCTCTGAGATCACCAATAAAGTAGAAA
>CAZJWI010000029.1:0-11381 GCA_964549485.1 uncultured Flavobacteriaceae bacterium | reverse complement strand
TTGAAGAGCCTTACTTTGGTGTCACAGCTCAGGTCGATGTGACCCAAGCACAACAGTATTGCGCCCAGCACAAACTCTCCTTTTTTCTGTTTTACCTACACGCAACGCTCAAGGCTGCCAATGAGATAGAAAATTTTAAATATCGTATCGATGCGCAAGGCCAGCCCTACAGCTGTGATCAAATAGATGCCAGTGCTACCATTATGAGACCCAACGAGACTTTTGGTTTTTCTTATATGGTGTATACGCCTAATTTTAACGCTTTCGCGAAAGCCGCTACCGCCGAGATAGAAAGGGTCAAAGCCAGTGAAGACTTATTTCCTCCTTTTAATCCAGACCACGTAATACACTGCTCTGCCCTACCTTGGCTTGACTTTACGGCCATCACCCATTCAAGAGCGTATAGCCGTCGGGATAGTGTTCCTAAAATCTCCTATGGTAGGGTGACAGATACAGATGGAAAAAAACAAATGTCTGTAGCCGTCTTTTCTCATCATGGCTTGATAGACGGACTTCATGTAAGTCGCTTTTTTAAAGATTTTCAAGAATTATTATCTCATCCAAGCCACTGATACAACAGCTTATTCTATTTTTAATCATTGCGCTTTGAGATGACTTGTTTCGGTCTTTGTAAGGCATAGTTTTGGTGTGCGTCTAAGCCTGCATAACAATAACAACCACATTATGAACGTAGTAAACAAAATTATCAGAATTGGTCTAGGACTTGTATTACTCCTTTTTGGACTCAATAAATTTTTCTGGTTTTTACAAGATTTTGACTTTGGCACCAATGTAGGCGCGGCCAATTTATTTCAAGCCTTTACCGATAGCGGCTATATGTGGCCTTTGGTAGGTGGTTTAGAAGTTGTAGTAGGAATTTTACTCATTATCAAAAAAGCATATCCAGCTGCCTTGCTTGCACTTATACCTATATCGGTAAATGTTGTGCTCTTTCACGCCGTGTTAGACCCTCCAAATATTGGTCCGGCCTTATTAGTCGCTATTCTAAACGGCTATCTTATCGTTAAGCAATGGACCGTGTATAAGCCTTTGGTTCAATAAATGATGCCATTTATATAAAGTAAAAAGCCTTTTCATTAGAGAAAAGGCTTTTTTTATACCTTGATTCTTGTGGTGGGTATGGTCAAATTGTGCTTTCGCGAAAGCAGACAAATCAGTATCTTAGAGACTCCAATATGCAAAATACCTTCCCTTATGAAAAATAGCATTCCTTTTCTTGTTCTGGCAGCTTTTATATCCTTTAATGTGAGCAGTCAAAATCAAATACAAAAAGAAATTCAGGTGACTTATACAGAAACAAAAAAAGATGATACGGTAGATACCTATTTTGGTGTAGCAGTTCCAGATCCCTATCGCTGGTTGGAAGATGACCGTAGTCCACAAACCGAAGACTGGGTTAAGAGACAAAACAAAACGACCTATAGTTATTTGGACCAAATACCTTTTAGAGAAGATCTAAAAAGACGATTGTCTGCGCTATGGAATTATGAAAAAATTGGGGCCCCTTATAAGGAAGGCGCCTACACCTACTTCTCAAAAAATGATGGTCTTCAAAATCAATATGTCATGTATCGATATAAGACGGGTGACGATCCGGAAACCGCCGAGGTTTTCTTAGATCCCAATACTTTTTCTGAAGACGGAACGATCTCGTTGGGAGGACGCAGCTTTTCTGAGGATGGAAATTTGATGGCCTATTCGATTTCTGAGGGAGGCAGCGACTGGCGAAAAATAGTAGTCATGGATGTGCTTTCAAAAAAATTAGTAGGAGACACCCTGGTAGATGTGAAGTTTAGTGGTATGTCATGGTATAAAAATGATGGTTTTTATTATTCGAGTTATGACAAACCAAAGGGTAGTGAACTATCTGCCAAGACCGATCAACACAAAGTCTACTATCATAAATTAGGCACACCACAAGCCCAAGATAGACTTGTGTATGGAGGTACACCAGAAGAAAAACACCGCTACATCTATGGTACAGTAACCGAAGACAACCGCTATCTATTGATTTCTCCAAGAGTATCTACTTCTGGAAACAAACTCTACATCAAGGACTTATCAAAACAGGATAGTCCATTAGTCACCATACTGGACCACACCGATAGTGATACTTATGTCATTGACAATGTAGGTAGCACTTTGTATTTGGTCACCAATCTCAATGCACCTAATAAAAAGATTGTCACGGTTGACGCAGCCGATCCCAGACCTGAAAATTGGGTTGATTTTATACCTGAGACCCAGCACGTTTTAAGCCCTTCAACAGCCGGAGGATACTTCTTTGCAGAGTATATGGTAGATGCAGTGTCACAAGTCAAACAATACGATTATACGGGCAAACTTGTAAGAGAGGTAGCGCTTCCTGGTATAGGTAGCGTAGGTGGTTTTGGGGCTAAAAAGAAGGAAAAAGAATTGTACTACTCTTTTGCCAATTATAAAACACCTACAAGTTTGTACAAATACGATATCGAAAAAGGTGAATCTACGCTATTCATTCAACCCAAAATCGATTTTGACCCGACGCTTTATGAGAGTACACAGGTGTTTTACACCTCAAAAGACGGCACCAAAATACCAATGATTCTCACTCATAAGAAAGGCTTGACACTCAATGGAAAGAACCCCACTATTCTCTATGGATATGGAGGATTTAATGTGAGTTTGACACCAGGTTTTAGTATTGCCAATGCGGTGTGGATGGAGCAAGGTGGCGTATATGCCGTGCCTAATCTTCGCGGTGGAGGCGAGTATGGAAAAGCATGGCACGATGCGGGTACGCAACAAAAAAAGCAAAACGTTTTTGACGATTTTATCGCTGCTGCAGAGTATTTGATAAAGGCCAAGTATACCTCTTCTGAGTATCTGGCTATTCGCGGAGGTTCCAACGGTGGCTTGCTAGTTGGCGCTACTATGACACAACGTCCCGATTTGATGAAGGTTGCCCTGCCTGCGGTAGGGGTTATGGATATGTTGCGTTACCACACCTTTACTGCTGGTGCAGGATGGGCGTATGACTATGGTACCGCCGAAGACAGTAAAGAAATGTTTGAATACTTAAAAGGCTATTCACCAGTTCACAATGTAGTAGAAGGTGTATCTTATCCTGCCACATTGGTTACCACTGGAGACCATGACGATCGCGTGGTACCTGCGCATTCATTCAAATTTGCGGCACAATTGCAAGCCAAACAAGCAGGTGTTGCTCCTGTGCTTATCAGGATAGAAACGGATGCTGGTCATGGTGCAGGTACTCCTGTTTCTAAAACCATAGAGCAGTATGCAGACATATTTGGCTTCACCTTATTTAATATGGGTTTTGCCACATTGCCAGAACAAGTTGTTCCTCAGGTCAAACAGTAAGTTTGTTTAAAACCCGAAAGGGGGATCAATACAATTCGAAATACTTGCCGGGCAATGCTCTGATGATATTTTTCATCTCCAGTTGAAAAAGAGAAGCCGCTACCTGTGCGCTGGGTAGTTGACATGCTATCGCAATAGCATCCAGATGTTGCTTGCCACGATGTTGTAAAAAGGTAAAGATATACTGTTCCGAATCTGAGAACTCATCAAAGAGCTGGGGTTGTACCTTATGTTGAGAGATTTTGGTAGTAGTCCAATTCAAATGGTAGACCAAGTCTGCCACCGTAGTGAGTAAATGAGCCTTTTGTTGTTTGATCAAATCGTTACAGCCTTTGCTTTGTCTATCTCCTACTCTTCCTGGTACTGCAAAGACCTCACGGTGATAACCATTGGCAAAGTCTGCGGTGACTAGAGAGCCCCCACGCGCGGCAGATTCGATGACAAGGGTGGCTTCAGACAAACCAGCGATGATCCGATTACGTTTTAAAAAATTAGTATGTACAAATGGTGCTCCACAACAAAAATCACTTGCAAATCCTCCGTTAGCGACTAGTTGTTGCATATATTTTTTGTGCGCTTTGGGATAACAGTGATCTAATCCGTGTGCCAGTATGGCAACCGTAGGCAGCTCGTGTTTGATTGCCTGCAAATGAGCTCCTATATCTACACCGTAGGCAAATCCAGAAATAATCATGGGTCTAAAGGGGGCCATTTCTTCAAAGAGCTCATAAAGCAGTTGTTTGCCATAGGTCGTTATCTTGCGACTTCCTACTACACTTAAGACACGCTCCCTATTCCAATTGATTTCTCCCTTGGTAAAAAGCAGGGCTGGTCCATCGTAGCATTGGCTAAGGCGCTGCGGATACTCAGGTTCGTAAAAGGCTGTTGCTGTGATATCGTTTTTTTGCATTAGGTCTACTTCTGCTTTCGCGAAAGCATAAAAGGCCGGATCGCCCAAATGTTTTAATTTGGCCTCGCCGATACCTTCCACTTGAAGTAATTGCGATTTGGATTGACACAAGACATCAGAGGCACTACCAAAGGCTTGTATTAACTTTTTAATGCTAGCGTCTCCTAATTGAGGTGTTTGACATAGACAGAGTAGCGCCAAAAGTTCTTCTTGATCCATACGAAGTTTTTGCTAGCAAATTAGTGACTTAAGCCCCTGACTCAGCGATATAGGTTTGGAAGAATGATAAATGTTCTTAAGTATATTACTACCGTTCTGTTTCCTGTAGTAGCTTCATCATCAAGGTGGTAGTTGAACCCAGCCGGCAGTGTTAATAAATAGTCTCCTTTCTATTTTTACGATGTCAAAATTATTTTACCTTTATCATATGCAGTTAGACCAATACATCAGTGACCTTCTTTACAGATACGAATGTGTGATCCTTCCTGGATTTGGCGCTTTTTTAACCCAACATCTCAGTGCTCAGGTACACGAGACAACCCATGCATTTTATCCACCTAAGAAGCAGTTGTCTTTTAATGCACAACTAACAGATACCGATGGCCTATTGGCTAACTATATTGCCAAAAAGGATCAAATACCTCATGAGGAGGCCAACAAACGTATTGCTTCTTATGTACGATATTTATTTGATCGATTGCACAAGGGGGAAACAGTCACCTTTACTAATATTGGACAGATTGCTTTTACATTGGACAAACATCTAAGTTTTGAACCTTCTTACCACCTCAACTATCTCACCGATTCATTTGGGCTTTCCTCTTTTACCAGTTCAAAAATTGCTCGTGAAGTTTATAAAGAAGAAGTTGAGGCCTTAGAAGAAAAAGCGCCTATTCACTTTACCCAAGAACGTCGCTCTTATGGCTGGGTCAAATATGCCGCAGCAACCGTTGTAGTGGCCTTGGGACTATCGGCAATGGTAGGCTATAATTATGTTCAAAAGGTAGAACAACACAATTTTGCTGCAAAGCAAGACGCAGACCAGCAGCTCGAGCATAAAATTCAAGAGGCAACTTTTGTCATTAAAAATCCTTTGCCTTCTGTAGAATTGCATCTTAGTAAACCCAAAGGCCGATACCACGTGGTTGCAGGTGCCTTTAGAAATCAAGCTAATGCTGCCAAACGCGTTGCACAACTTCGCAGCAAAGGTTATAAAGCCCGTCAGATTGGCATAAATAACTTTGGATTGCATCAGGTAGTCTACGATAGTTATACACAACCCCAAGAGGCCTTAAAAGCCTTACGCGCCATAAGAAAAGATGACAACGCATCTGCTTGGTTGCTCAATCTCGACCTCAACGACTAATCGCACTAATCCTTAACTCTTTGCGTATTAAATCTTAGTTTGATTGTGACATTGAATCAATAGGAAGTACCTTTGCATAAAAAGCAAGCAATGGAACCCAGAACACCTAGCGATTCAAAAACTATAATGACCGATCTTGTCTTACCTAGTGAGACCAATCCTCTCAATAACTTGTTTGGAGGTGAGCTATTAGCACGTATGGATCGGGCGGCAAGTATCGCAGCCAGACGTCATTCGCGCAGAATTGTGGTTACTGCCTCTGTCAATCACGTAGCCTTTAATCGGATGATCCCTCTGGGGAGTGTGGTCACGGTAGAAGCCAAAATTTCGAGAGCTTTTAAAACTTCTATGGAAGTCTATATCGATGTTTGGGTTGAAGACCGAGAGAGCGGAATATGTTCAAAGGCAAACGAAGCCATCTATACCTTTGTAGCCGTTGACGAGCAAGGTATACCCGTTCCAATTCCACAAGTAGTGCCCGAGAGTCAAGAAGAAACTGAGCGTTTTGAAGCTGCATTACGACGCAAGCAATTAAGTCTTGTTCTTGCTGGCAAAATGAAGCCTAAAGAAGCTACAGAGCTCAAGGCGTTGTTTGAATAAGTTTTAGCGAAATGAAAGCTGCAAACCAAATGATAAAGAGAAGGCTTGTGCCGTATCAAAAAAATCCTGTTCTTGAGTGGCAGTTTCTATATCAAACCAATACAAACCAAACCCAAAATTGGTATATACTGCGAGTTGTCCCCAAAAAAGATACGCGGCTTTAAACCCTGCCTTAGCGAAATAACCATCATCTCGAAATTCCTGATCTCTTCTAGTATTCTTAAGTTTTAGGTAGCCCACCGAAACTTCTGGTGTGATATGTACCCGATCTAATACCGGCCATATATATCCAAAGCCTGCTGCAAATTGAGAGCTTCTTGTCGAGTCGATATTCCCAACCAATCTTTGATCAATACTTGATGAGGCCTGGCTTGCTACATTAAATCTTATTTCACCGCTTTTGATTACCTCTATGGCAAGACCCAGGTGGAATCCTGTTGAAAAGTCGTAGGCCTTAGACAAAAAATTGTCTCCGAAAAAAGAAAGCTGACTAGCACCGATTTCAATGGTAGATTTAGGTCGTTTATAATTTAGACTGTCCTGCTGTGCGCAAAGCTGAAATCCATAACAAATCGAAAGTATAACAAAGAGGTTAATACGAAAATTCATAGGTCTCATTCGATTGGGTTATAGGAATTTCGACGCTGCCTCGTATTTCATTTTCTTGATTATACAGACGGTAACTTAAAACGGCAGTAGTATTGACCAATGTTTCGATATTGATAGAAGTATCAATTGATGATGCAGTTAGCTGATCTCTTATTCTGGCAAGATTGATAGTGGAAACATCTGGGTAGTCCAAAAGCCTGATCTTAGGTTGATACTCTATAATGTAGGATAAGGTGTCCATCTGTGCAGCATCTCTGTCAAACTGAACTAGTACATTTGCAGTAGGAACAAGTTGTATATCCGCAATATTAATATCAGCATCCGGTATGGTATCAAACCCTACCACTACCGTTGATAAATCATTTTGAGCATCTTCAGGATTTATGGTCACTCCTAACGTATTCCTAGGTTTAGGTCTCAGACTAATAACTCTCACCTCTCCTGTGACATCGGTAGTATTATAGCCAAGTACTTCATTGAAAAACGAACCAGAGGTTGGATAAAAAAATCGATTTTGTGGCAAAAAATCTTCATTGTCACTACCTCCAACCAGGACATCAATATTAGCTAATGGCTGTTGATTCTCATCGATTACTCTCACCTGGACAGCAATGCGATTGTTGTTTTCAACATCATCAGCGCAAGACAAACAAATTGTCAAAATGGCGAGAAAATAAAGTTTATTTGGCATACCTATTAGAGGGAGTGTGTTCCAAAAGGTTGCGTTAATCTCAAAATTAAAACAGCTTGCAAACGGTTTGACACTTCAAACCTCCAGAATAACATCAAAAAATCAATTTGTGAACGTAATTACATATTCAATACCCACTGTGATGGGTTTAATTTAGTAGTGTTTTTACGAACCCCAAATTTTAAGACCGTTTTTCCCGATATATTAGAAATAGCCACAGCGCCTATTTCCTGTCCTCTTTTGACCTTGTCGCCCTTGCTTACTTGTAAGTTTTGCAGGTTGTTGTATACAGTAATATAACTACCGTGACGTACGGTAACCACACTGTGTGCTCCGGGAATCTTCTGAATTGCAAGTACCTCTCCATCAAAAACTGCTCTGGCTGCTGTACCTGGTGCTGTTTCGATCTCAACCCCACTGCTGTTAATAGTGATGTTAGGCAAAGTGGGGTGTTTTGATTTTCCAAAACGTTTAATGACCCTACCCCGTACCACTGGCCATATTAAGCGGCCTTTATTTGAAGCAAAATCGGCAGATAGGAGTTTGGCTTCTGGGGTTAAGGCAAAAGTATTTGTACTACCCTTAGTGGTTGCCCTATTCCCTGTCTTTTTATTGGAGGCAGCAATAGCCTCGGCAATCAAACGGTCAATCTGTCTTTCGATACGTTGGGATTCGGCTTGATTCTTTTTGATCTGAACAGCAAAAACAGCCGATTTTTTCCGGATCAAGGCCAGCAGCTCATCGTGTTGTTCCTTTTCTTTATCCAATTGCTTTTTTGCCTTTCTGTTTTCAGCAATCAGGGCGTCTTTATCCTTTTTTTGACGTAAGAGTTCTTTGTTGGTTTGTTGTAAAAGTGCGCTGCGCTCTTTAATCTGCTCTGCCTGTTTTTTTCTATAATTGGCGTATTGCTTCATGTATTGCAGACGCTTATATGCCTGTTTAAAGTTTTCGCTGGAAAGCAAAAACATTACTTTACTCTCGCCCCCTTTAGCCTTATACGATTTTCGAATCATATCGGCATAATCCTCTTTGAGAAGGGTTAGCTCTTCTCTGAGATTTTCCATTTTATTGAGATTCTCGTCAATTTCACGGCTTAACAAATTGGCCTGTCTATTGGTTACCTTAATCAAGTCTTGACGTACTTTTATTTGCTGATCAAGATCAGCCACTTGATTCAATTCAGAGCGTTCCTTTTTAATATTGCTTTCGCGCAAGCGCAATAACTGTTGCATTTCTTGTCGTAAGGCCTCACGACGTTTTTCCAACTCGATTTGCTTTTTAGATTGCCCAAAGACAGCCCCGGCTCCCATAAAGAGCAGCACAAAAAAAAGTGATGGTAAAAAGCGTTTGCACATCATGGCTTGAGTCTTATTTCTTTATAGCCCGAAGGTATCTTAAACGGAAAACGCAAGGTCTGATTGCGATCTATAGATTTGTATTCGATATCAATCACAGATCGATCTGCTTTTTTGAGTACCTCGATATGTAAGTCTTTAGGAAAGATCATCCCGTCTACCTCTTGATAGGTCGTATAATCAACGTCTAAAGACAATCCTTCTTGTGGCTGAGCCACGCGTTGTTTTTGTAATAAAAACTGTTCTGGTTCTAAAAAGAAGAATAATTGCAGGATATCTAATTGTTTTCTCGGGGTTATCTTGTATTGACTCTCCAGCTGTTCCATAGTGTAGGAGCCGTCTCTAAGATCGTACACGGTCTGGCCTATGAGCAATCGTTGCAATTGGTCAAAATCCATTTGTACTCCTACGTATTGACTCAAAAACTCAAAATCGCCATCAAAATAGCTGCGAGTGATCTTTTCGTAATACGACACCCGATCTGGGGTAATTTTTGCCTTGGCAAGTGATATCCCTAAGATAGAAGCACTCATCCAAATGGTTTTATCCTTCTCCATTCGGAGACTTACCGTCACACTTTGGCTATTTTTTTTATCCTTATACCGCAGCTTCATTCGTGCGGCCAGGGTAGTAAAATCAAAACTGTTGTTGTAGTAATTGGCAATGAGTTTTGCCGTCGCTATATCTTCCACCTCGGCGGTTGTTTTTGTTCTTTTTGTACTTCCACATGCAGTAAGTATAAGCATGCAGGCTAACAGGGCCAGTTTTCTCATTAGTCAATCTGAGATTTGAGGGTCTGTGCTTTTTTGAAATAGGTCGCTGCCTTGGCGGTATTGCCCTTGGCGGAATATGCCTCGCCTAATTGCTGATTAAAATCTGAGGCCATCTTCTTATCATCTATGATATAGTCTAACCCGATCTCTAAGCTTTCTATAGCTTCATCGTAGCTGCCACTGCCAATAAGCCCAACGCCTTTTGTCAAGTATAACAATGGCTGAGAAGGAAAGAGCTCTAATGCATCCGAAGATAGTTTTACCGCAGGCTCAAAAGCTTTGGCATCGAGTTGTAATAAAACCGTATTTTTTATCAATTCGAGATTATCTGCATCGGTTGCGAGAGCTTTTTGATAAAAGGTCAAGCTCTTTTGCTTTTCACCTTTTTTAAGGTAATAGGCTGCCAGTTGTTCATAGACATTGGCATTGGTCACCTGAGTATCAAACAAGGCTATGGCCTGATCTAACTGCGGCTCATAAGAAGGATGATCGTTTACAAAGAGTAAGAAGTCGTTTAAGACACGGTGCTTGGCTTTTTCTTCCATAGTGGTACTGCGCAATACCCTATTCATAGAAGTAATAGCAGCATCTACCTTACCGTCTTTTAAATAGAATTTATAGAGCGCCAGATGCACTTCATCGGCATTAGGATTAATTTTCTGAAGCGCTAAGGCCGTTTCATAGGCTTTGGCATCATTACCTTGCTCGCTGTATAAAAAGATCAATTTGAGATAGGTGGCTTCGTCATTTGGATTGGCGGCCAGAGCTGCTTCTTCAGCTTCGGTTTGCAATTGTGTCGATCCGGAGACTTGGTATATTCTAGCACGCAAACGTTGACGATAAATATCCTGACCTTTTTCATTATCCAATTCGTCCAATAAGGCAAGAGCATCTTTATAAAGCTTGGTCTGCAGGTAGATCCGCGCCAAATCTTCCTTGTACTGGGTATCAAAGGCGATAAGCTTTTTGACGGTTTGGGCCGCTTTTTCATAATCGCGGGTCTTGTAGTAAACATCATACAACAATACCAATACTGGCTCTCTATCGGGCTCCAGTTCTAAGGCTCGTAATAAGTCCTGCTCTGCACGATCAAATTGTTTTAAAGCACCTTCATTTTTGGCCCGTTCAAAATACAAAAACGCCTTATCGGGCTCCCTATCGATACATTTGTTTAGCGTAGCAATTGCGCGATCGTGATTTTGTATGGCCTTTTGTTTCAAAGCTTCAAAAAACAATTCTTGAAATTCATCAGATACATCTTCCAGATCATCTACATTTTCGTCGGCAAAGGGGGTAGGCTGTTGGGCATACATTTGCTTTCGCGAAAGCATGCTCAATCCCACTAAAAGTATAAGTATTAAACGCTTTTTATACATAATTGCCTGTTTTACGGCAGCGACCTTACTCCAAAACGGTGTAATCACCCAAACTCACTTGGGTAAATTTACCATCATAACGCACGTGATTGCCGATCATTGCTTCTTCTAATTGCACATTCTTTAAATGACTATGGGACTGAATCAAACTGTTTTTGATCGTACTATTGACAATTTTTGTGCCATTTCCCACCGAAACATAAGGTCCTATAGTCACATTTTCTAAAATGACGTCCTCCCCAATAAAACAGGGCGGAATAATACTCGCGTTATCCAGATGAGCCGAAGATGCCACCAGAGGTTCGCCGTCCTGATGT
>CAZJWI010000028.1:0-17713 GCA_964549485.1 uncultured Flavobacteriaceae bacterium | reverse complement strand
TCTATGGGAGAAGAACTCGAGGTGAAATACTTCGGTATCGATTCTAGAACGCGTAAGGAAAAGGTTTCGCGCAAAGCGTTATTAGAAAAACCAGAAGGATATGTAGCACGACCACCAAGAGACAATAAGGATCGAGGAGGACGTGACAACAGAGGTCGCGATAACAGAAACAGAGATCGCAAGAGAGATTAATCTCTATATCCACTGATAAGTAAATCCTGCTTTCGCTATGAAAGCAGGATTTTTTGCATTGTAGACGCAACCATTTGAAATGATTACGTCTTTTAAGTACAAACTATAACACAACCATATGAAAATTCTAAATCGAATGACACTTGGCCTATTGGCTGTAGTACTACTCGCTTGTAGCGAAGATGACAAAACCGTAGATCAAGTAATCGCAAATACCGAAAGAGGCGCCGTATTAAGAACCGTCGAAATCATTGAGAACTCCATTCCAATTGCTATTGAAAATGGTCAAACACAAACGGCAGAAAATGCACAACTTTCTTTATTACTAGAAGAACAAGATGTCGAAAATGGTGAGCTCTTACAAAGCGTAGATGTTTTTATTCAATTTGTAGATGGCTCGCCAGATACTGGTGACAGTAGCGCCGCAATTACCGAAGAAGTTTTTGTAAAGAACATCGCTAGAGATGCTTTTACTCCTGGCCCTTTTGGATTACCTAGAACTACTTTGACCCTTACCGCCGCAGAGATGCTCTCCAAAGTTAATCTGACACCAGATGCTCTTTTTGGTGGAGACACTTTTAGGACTAGGTTGGCACTTAATCTCACCGATGGGCGCGTATTCTCTTCAGACAATGCCGGAGGAATCATTACAGGAGGATTTTTTAGCTCTCCTTTTGCCTACAGTACACCTGTAGTCTGTAATTTGGAAGAAACTGCCTTCGTAGGCGAATATCTGCTAGAAGAAATTACTCCATATGTTGATGGTCCTACCTTTGACGATGGGGGTATTGTTACTTTAGAAATTGGCGACACAGATACAGAGCGTTTCTTTCTTACCCCAAATTACCCAGACTATTGTAGCACCTTGAACGACTTTAGATTTTTATTTGTTTGTGGTGAGATTATTGTTCCTACTCAGGAGAGTAATTGTGCTTGTGGCAGTGGCGCAGACTTTTTTGGCCCTAGCGACAATCCTGCAAATTACGACGCTTCTGATGACTCGGTCTTTTTTATTACCTTTTTAAATGACACCTTGAGTGACTGTGCAGCACCTGCCGTTACTACCTATAAATTGACTAAGCAGTAATAAATTATTAGCTTTAAAAAAGCATGTCTCAAAAGGCATGCTTTTTTAATCTTGACGCAACCCTTTTAGAAAAGTTAGTCTTACCTATAACCAACCTCATACCTTTGGATTTAAACCATCTCATTGAAAAATGTAAAAAAGGCGACCGCAAGGCCCAGCAAATGGTGTACAATCTATTTAAGGACAAGTTGTACGCCCTGTGTTTGAAATATTGCAAAAACAAAGATGAGGCACAGGATAATCTCCAGGATTCGTTTATTCGCATTTTTCAAAAAATAAACACCTACTCGGGTAAGGGATCATTTGAAGGTTGGCTCAAAAGAATAACGATTAACAACGCGATTGACCGTTACAAAAGAGAACCATATCTCGAGCCTATAGACCATCACCACGTAGCTCAAGAAGATACCACTATAGATGACAAGGAGTTGAGTATAGACCTCAATCAAATGCTCATGTTTATTCAAGAATTGCCAGATCGCTACAGATTGGTTTTTAACATGTACGAGCTCGATAATTATTCACATCGGGAGATTAGTCAGATTTTGGAGATAAGTGAAGGTACTTCAAAATCTAATTTACACAGAGCCAAAATAATACTCAAACAAAAAATAACAGCCTATATGGCTACCCAAAAAAATTCTATTGCAAATGGGTACTAAAAAAGACATAGGCAAGGTATTTCAAGAGAAGTTCAAAGATTTTGAACAAGCGCCAGATGCTGGCACCTGGAATATCATTGCTAACGAACTTGAAGGAAACGGCGGTAAGCGCTACCCTTTACTATTGTGGATAGCGGTAAGTGTTGTTTTACTTGGGCTATTGGGCGTGTGGGTGTGGCAACCATGGCAATCAAATACCACCTCACCTAGCTTGGTAAACCAACCCGAAACGCAAACAATACCATCTAATCAGGGTATTACATCAAGCCCAAATAATCAAACAGCCACCAAGTACAACTTAACCACTACAATTACCGATGTCGAGTCCGAACAGGATGCGATAAATAAGAACACCCCTATAATCACATCTAACAAAACAGAGAAGACAACTACAACTAATACAATCTCCAATAAAGAAACACAACAGGAGACCTCAAGTATTGTCACTACAACTTCACCGTCTAATATCAATTCTAATACTACATTAGCAACCACCAATAATACTACCAGGCCTTCATCTTCACAAGGTGTGGCAGCAGGCAAAACAAGTACGCAAGTTAATATACCTACCTCAACTACAGGAATTATCAATATAGATGAGGCCACCAAGGCCCAAATGGCGGCTAGAGAACAAAATGCTCGTAAGGCATACCGCGCAAAGATTGCAGCTCAACGCAAGGCCTTTATGGCCCAAATTGAGAAAGACAAAAAGCTAGCACAGTTCAAGCGGGATTCGGTTGAAAAAGCTCAAGAAAAAGCTTTGGCTATGGCCAAAGCAAAACAAGAAAACGCAAAAGAAGCCACAAAAAAAATAAAAGACAAAAAAGATGCTCCTAAGACAGCAGCCGAAAGAGCTGAAGATCGGAAAGAAGCAGTCACTTATAATTTTTCTGTCTCTACCTATACAAGCCTATTGTCTTACGGATCTTTAGTCAAAGGCTCATCTATTGATGATCGCTTGGTCGACAACCCACGAGAAGCGATTGCTACGCAAGGCTATGGTGTACGTCTTGAATATGTACTTAACGAACGCTCTGGTTTTAGATTTGGTGTGGGCGTCGCTCCTCTTAAATACAGAACAAATAATTTTCAGGTTTTAAACAACGGAGGTACCATTAATGTGTATCAGTTTTCTGGCCTTACCCCTACTCAATTAGAACAGGGCGGCACACCCACAGACCCGCAAGCCGTGGCTTTTTTCAATGATTATGACGTCATTACCATAGAACAAAATATCTCTTACATCGAATTACCTATGGATTATCAATACAAATTGATAAACAAACGCGTAGGCTTGAGTCTTAATCCGGGGTTGAGTGTTTTTATCTTAACAGAAAACAGTGTATTTGCTATCGCTAATGACAATACCCGTTTACGCATTGGTAGAGAGACCAGTCTTAATGATTTGAGCTTTGCCTTTAATTTGGGGCTAGGTGGTTTTTACAATTTTGCAAAAAATTGGCGCTTAGATGTCGAACCCACCTTTAGGTATCAACTAAATCCCTATTCTAATAATCTGGGCAATTTTAGACCCTATTATATCGGAGTACAATTTGGGGCAACCTATAAATTTTAAGGTCAAGTACAAAAAATCGCCTGTTTGAAAATCACTTCAAATCAGCCTACTTAGATTCTGTCCTTTAAAGTGACGCCAAACAGGAAGAAAGATCATAAGGGAAATATGGCGTAAGCTTAACCCTATCCCAACCGCTCGTACTAACTGTTAAATCGATAAATTTTACCTCGGGAGTATTTGCTTAATTTTTAGTCGGTTACACACTATTATCAAAATATTATAGCGCAATTGTAACATTTTACTGCTTTCAAACGTATAACCTATGCAACACACTCAAACCCCTGTTGAATACCGTACATGAGACAGCTTAAAATTACAAAGCAGGTCACCAATCGTGAGACCGCTTCTCTAGACAAATACCTACAAGAAATTGGAAAAGTAGATCTTATCACTGCCGATGAAGAGGTCGAATTGGCTCAGAGAATTAAGGCAGGCGACCAGCGTGCCTTAGAAAAATTAACCAAGGCCAATCTGCGTTTTGTCGTATCTGTGGCTAAACAATACCAAAATCAAGGCTTAACTTTACCCGATCTTATCAATGAAGGAAATCTCGGTTTGATTAAAGCTGCACAGCGTTTTGATGAGACACGTGGATTTAAATTCATATCTTACGCCGTATGGTGGATACGCCAATCTATTTTGCAGGCATTAGCAGAACAATCAAGAATTGTACGACTGCCTTTAAATAAAATTGGATCTATTAATAAGATCAATAAAACTTTTGCCTTTCTAGAACAAGCACATGAGCGTCCGCCAAGTGCCGAAGAGATTGCAAAAGAATTGGACATGACGATCAATGACGTTAAAGAGTCAATGAAAAACTCTGGCCGTCACGTAAGTATGGATGCACCTTTGGTAGAAGGTGAAGATTCAAACCTCTATGATGTATTGCGCTCTGGTGAATCACCAAATCCAGATCGCGAATTACTGCACGAGTCCTTACGTACCGAAATAGAACGTGCCTTAGAAACGCTTACGCCAAGAGAAGCTGATGTTATTAGATTGTATTTTGGTCTTGGAGACCAACATCCGATGACCTTAGAAGAAATTGGAGAAACATTTGATTTAACTCGTGAACGCGTACGTCAAATAAAAGAAAAAGCAATACGAAGATTAAAACATACATCTCGTAGCAAAATATTGAAAACTTATCTAGGTTAATACGACTTAGTAACAGCAACAACAGTTTATCATAACTGTTCGTTTTTTGATTGATGAATGAATCCCCGGCTGATTACCGGGGATTTTTTTGTCTTATGATTTAGAAATTTTCTAATTACGTAGTGATCAAAATGATTGAGAATATGACATGCAGCTATTAAGTGTGACTGCTAATACCTATTTTTGTGAAAACTTAGATAATTCAAATATGTCTGCCACCTTAATAGCACCGTCGGTGCTCGCCGCCGATTTTGCCAACCTTCAACGCGACGTTGAAATGATCAACAATAGTGAGGCCGATTGGTTTCACATCGATATCATGGATGGGGTCTTTGTCCCTAACATCTCGTTTGGGATGCCCGTTTTACGCGATATCGCAAAGCATGCTACAAAAACGATTGACGTTCATTTAATGATCGTAGATCCAGATCGATACATTCAGACATTTGCCGATTTGGGTAGCGATATATTGACCGTTCACTATGAGGCCTGTACTCATTTGCACCGCACCCTTCAAGCCATAAAGGCGGCTGGTATGAAAGCTGGAGTAGCATTAAATCCACATACTCCCGTATCACTACTTGAAGACGTGATAGTAGATATTGATATGGTGTGTATCATGAGTGTAAATCCTGGCTTTGGTGGTCAGCAATTTATAGCAAATACCTACGATAAAGTCAAAGCCTTGAAAGCGCTTATTACGCGCAAAAACGCATCCACACTCATCGAAATTGATGGCGGTGTAACCAATAAAAATGCTGCCAGGTTAAGCGATGCCGGCGCCGATGTGCTTGTTGCTGGGAGCTATGTTTTTAAATCTGAAAATCCAACCGCCACTGTGGCTGATTTGAAGCAACTGGTAACTTAATTACTATTTCATTATAAAAAAAGCCACTCATTTTGAGTGGCTTTTTTTATGTGATCTATCATCATTAGTCTCTGGATAGAAAAATGCGAAGAATGTACCAAAACAGAAGCATTAAGGATGCAAAAAGGCCCAAGGCCGCCGCTACATACTGATCTTCTTCATATCTATGAATCATATTAGAAGTGGTATATAAAATGGAGCCTGCTGCAAGTGCAACCATTGCCACACTAAACCACAACCCAAGATCAAATCCAAATAGTGTCCCTGCTATGATTAAGCCTAGAGCGATCACAAAGCCAATGGTCAAGGCCGAACGCAAAAAGGAAAAATCTTTTTTGGTCATAAAAACCACCGCCGATAGTCCTACAAATAAGGCCAGAGTTAAAACAGCCGCTTTTTCTAGTATTGCTGCTCCATCTACAACAGATAAAGCCATAGAGAGCAAGGGTACAAATATGAATGCCTCGGCAACGACATAGATAAGCAAGGCGGCATAATGCACGTTTTTGTCTTTTGATCGTAACGCCAAATTTTCGGCATAATTAGTCACTAGCATAAATCCGCCCAATAGTAAGAGCCAGCTCCATCCTCCTAAGAGTGATAGGGCAAAATTGACGATAGTTTCAGATTGAAAAAAGAAGTATTCTACAATTATAAATAAGAGTACTGCCAGAGCTACATGCGTATAGGTCTTTCGATAAAACGCAACTCTGCGCTCTTCTGCCAAGGTACTCACGGGAATAATCTGTGATGGTTCTAATTGATCCATAAGGGTGAATGAGTTTAGTGTTAAAATGGAAAGATACTTAAAATAACCCTTTTGATAATACAGTATGCCACGCATTAATAATGCGCAAAGTCAAAATTGAGTAACGTACGGGTATGCTCGTAAACCTTTGGGAAATTAGATCTAAAATCTGAAGGAGACTCAAAGAAATATTCGGCCAATACGGCCATAAATTCATATTGATTGGTAAAGGCATAAGCCCTAAAGTATTTCACCTCATCCAACCGTTGTTTTAAAGAAGGATCGGTAAGGCGATGTAGAATTTTTTGGAATTGTCTTTCAAATCGGAGTGCGTCAATATCATTGCTTTGTCTAGCGTCTAATTGCAAGGCATGCATAAATTCATGAATTCCCAAATTCAAGTTGTCGTCTGTTATGTGATAGCCTTGCTCAAAGTCTTTCCATGAAAGGACTAAAGCTTTCTGCATAGGGTTAAATTCTCCTTTGTGATAGGCGTCATTAACTTGACTATAAAAAGGCTCTGGATATACTAGTATGTAATCTATCAGACGGTACTGGTAATGCTTTCTCCCAAAGGTCAACATACAACCTACGGCCGCAATTAGCAATTTCATCTCTTGGGTAACCACAAGCCCTTCTCTTCCAATAAATTCTTTAACCCCTAAAAATCGAGCAACGCGATGTTCAAAACGTCTTTTTTGTTTGGCGTCTAATTGATTGTAAAAAGAAAAGTTTTGAGATAAATACGCTTTTTGCTTTCGCGAAAGCTTTCTAAAAACAAGTATATCCCGATATAAAAGCCTGTTTTGTTTATTTGCATACCAGGTTTCTATTAATCTAAAAATCATGTACAACAGCCAAAACCCCACTGCAGCCAAGGCATAGGGAGCAAGCCAGTCATATTGATTTGGAGTATTTTGGTAAGGCATTTGAATTAGAACGCTAAAAAACGCATTCTATTTCTTACCACCCTCGCCTTTAAAGTTTTGAGAACTATTTTTAAACAATACATTAAACGTAGTAAGACTTCCATAAATACGTGTGATGTATTGTTGTAAGTCAATTTTATCCTGATCGTCCAAGGTCTTACTTGCGTTTATTTTTTGCTCCATAACCCGAATGCGATCTCTCACCATAACGATCTTGTGAAAAAAGGTATCTATAGGTATATCTTTTCCCGCTAGGTTAGGATCCTTTGGGAGTAAAGACAAAGTCCCACCTTTCCATTTATCGGCTATAGGAATGACTTCCGAAATATCGCTATAGCGTTTTAAAAGTTGTCTCAAAGTGGTTTCTACTTCATAAAAGCTTACGGTATCCACCTCGTCTTCTACCGCTTCTATAATGTTATACTCGTCATCGTGTGGGATGGTTTCTAAGCCTTTATCAATAAAGGTGACCCAATATAATTCTGAGGTGACGTTAGTCACCACGCCTGTACCATGGGTTGGGTGCTCTATTCTCGATCCTATTCCTAATAATGCCATTAGTTTAATTTATTTGCGGGTAATTTTTGTGCTAAGGGGTAGCCCAGTTCCTTGCTGCGACTAAAATCCTTCCTGGCCTTTTCTTCCATCCCCAAACGATCGTAGGCCAGACCACGATTGTATTCGGGACGTCCATCTTTAAAGGCTCTGGCGGCTATTACTTTGCTCAAGTGTTCAATAGCTTCCTCGTATTGTTTGAGTTTGATTTCGATGATACCCAAATTGAGCAAAGTGGGATTGTTCGATGGTGTTACTTCCAATATTTTTAAAAATTCTACTTTGGCCTCGGCTCTTTTGTTTTCGGCAATCAACTCAAAGGCTTTTTTGTACCATCCCCTAATATCGGTTTCTCGTTCTCTTGAAGTAAATTTCTCTTTAAAAGTGATCAAACTACTGTCTGAAGGGTTGTACTTGAGTCCTTGATCTATGACGGCAGCTGCTTTCTTAGGGTCGTTGTAAAATTCCATGATGCGGGTACTTTTTGCCTTCCACTGCTGTATGTCATTAGGATCAAAGGCCAGGTAAGTATCATAAGTCTTAAAATAATTTAAAGTGTCGCCCTGAGCTCTGTAGGCATTGAGTAAAATCACGTAGTTATTTTTAATCGAAGGATATTTTTCAAAACCTTGTTTGGCATACAAAATGGCACTGTCATTATCTACTTTTTTCTGCCCGTAAATAATTGCTTTGAGCATCTTAGACTCGTAATGATTAGGAGCCTGAGCTATAGATTTTGAAAGATGGTCTAAAGCCAGATCTATACGTCCTTCACTCATAGCGTACATTCCCTTTACGTGCTCGTTGGGACGTCCTACTCCAGCGATATCATAAAATCCATCCAATCGCTCTAAGGCTTGCTCATACGAATACGCATAGCGATCTGTCATTAAGTTTTTGTTTAAAATATCAGAAAGGATATAGTTTTGATTGACGTACGATCGATACTTCATAAAACTAAAGACGGTAGCGGTGAGCAATACAATCCCTATTCCCAATAGCATCGCCTTTTTAATAGGCAACTGTGGCTGGGCAGCCTTTTGTGAAGCTGCTTTTCCAATAAATACAACTATACTAGCCGCAATTAGGGCAAATAAGCTTTGTATAGGGGTACGTTCTAAAGGAAAGTTTAAAGAGGCATCAACACCATAGGCTATCAAAGCTAAGGTCAAGCTAAGATATATCCATCGCTCTGTTTTTGCGCTGTTGCCAAATAACAAGGCCAGGATACCAAAGGCCAGTACGGCCAATAGCACTAGATATGCTATTCCTCCCAGAATACCGGTCTCTGCAAAAACCTGTAATAGATCACTGTGAACCCTTAGGGGATAAATAAACTTATCAACCCTAGAGGCTGCAAAAAATTTATCCTTATTGGACAGTTTCCAATTACCCAGTCCAACTCCCAAAAGCGGATTTGCCAGAATGTCATCGGCTGCCATTTCAAAATAGATCAAACGACCGTTATCAATACTACTGCTTTTGGCAACTTTTGTATCGGGCATCATGATCTTTCCTGTGGTATCCAAAGATGGTGTACTCAGTATCTGCGTATAGGAATTCATTTGTCCAGCCACAATTCGATTGGTGTTTAAGACAAGGAAGCCCCCAACACATAAGATTCCCAATAAGGGTAGAATGATCTGTTTTAAATTTCGCGAAAGCGTTTTATGAACACTCCCGTCATAGAGGAGATATATAAATAATACGAGCATTATGATAGAAAAACTCAATAATGCCGAACGAGCTCCTATATAAAACAGTGCGGTGACACCCAGAAAAAAAGCGACAAACGAAACATATTTCCAGCGACGCTCAAATCGCATAATACCATAGATCACCAAAGGAAGTTGTATCGCCAGGGCAGCAGCTGTCACATTTCGGTTTCCAAAAAATAACTCGGTTCCTTTAAGCAAGGTAGTACTTCTAATTACCTGAAAATTATCTATAAAGTAAAATACTATTTGAACTCCTATTACGATAACCACAACTTGAATCACTTTCATCATAAACTCAAATAGGGCTTTGGCATTCTGGCTAAAGAGCACATAAAGCTGAATCACTGCGGCCGCCGTTATCAACAATCTGGAAAGATCTTTTATTCCCTCCGATATATTGATAGCTACTGTGAGGGAGAGTGTTGCTAGTAAAATAAAGAGCAAATACGCTCCAAAGAAAAGTTTGATCTTTTTTGACAAATACACCCCTTTGTAGCGATCACGACTACTCAATAGAAAGAGATACCCAAGACAGCTTACCACTCCAAAATAAAACCATTGAGAACCTATGGGATCTACAGCCTCAAATTTGGGCACGAGTCCAACGATTGCGTAAAGGATCAATAAAATTTTTGTGCCTAATAAATTATTTGAAACAGCTTGAGTAGATGCCAAAATGTAATGTTTTTAGAGAGGCTCTAAAATAGGATATTTCTAATTAATAGGTAAGCCTATTGCTACTTCCTAGATAAAAGATGTTGATGACTTAAAAATTTTTGGGACTTGAGAAAACCGCCCAGATTTAATCTTCGTAAGTGTCGCTGTAACAATAAAACAACAAATCATGAAAAAATCAAAAATCTGGATTATGGGTGGCCTTGTGGCCGCTGGTGTAGCGCTTATTGCCGCAGACCACCTCGACGCAATGGCCGTAGCGGGCACTACCGCAGACATAACCGACTTCTACGCCTTTGAAGGTGAAAACCCTGCAAACACGGTATTTGTAGCAAATGTTCAAAGTTCGCTAGCACCAGCAGGTAACGATGCCACCTTTGACGAAAACGTGCTGGTCGAAATTAACATCGATAATGATGGTGACCTTATTGAAGATCTGGTTATTCAGGCCATCCCTCGTGATGGTTCGATGTATTTCTTTGGACCTTATGCTCCTACTGCAACTGGTCTTAATAGTACCATAGATACCACTACAGAACTACAGGGAGAGGTGGTCATTACCACAGACGATACCGCTATAACAAGCAGTGCTAATGGTATATCTTATTTTGCTGGACCCCGAGAAGATCCTTTCTTTTTTGACTTTAGTCAATTTAATGCTGTCATAGCTGGTATGGCACCCAACGGTTTTAATGTACCTGGTAACGATGATTTTGACGGCACCAATGTACTATCAATAGTTATTGAGGTCCCCAATGCGTTATTGGGGGGAACCTTTGCCCACCCAGCCGGCACTGGAACACAAGTATTTAATACCTGGGTAGAAGCCAAACGCAAACAATAATTCTTAAAAACAACACACTTATGAAAACGAAACTATATACCCTGCTTTTTTCAGGACTGATAGCGCTTACGACTTTAAATAGTTGTAGCAACGATGATGATAATTTAATAACCGATGACGACGGTATGATGGAAACATTAGATTTTTCTGGCACTTATACACAGCAAGATCAAATGGGTAGACCTGGAATCAATACCGTATTAAGCGGATCGACGGCTATTAAAAATAGCTTTAATGTGACCATACCTTCAGAGCAAGGAGCGGCCTTTCAACCGCTATTTTTAGATCAGGCTGTGGCGTTGCACGCCGCTTTTGGAGCAACCTATGAGACTAACATTCTAGGTCTTGATGCCCCAACCCTGACCACGATATTAGCCAATGATGTCTTACAAGTTGCTCCTGATGCGCCTACCACCTATTATGATGGCACAAATGTATTGACAGGACGCAATTTGACCGATGACGTTATTGATGTTTCTCTCATCCTTCTCTTTGGTGGCACCACCGGAGATCGTTTTAACGGCCAAGACACAGATGGAGACGGTGAGCCAGATTTACCGATTCTTGTGACCGACGGAGTTTCTAATGCTGGAGAAACGCCCATGATGTCTTTTCCATATTTGGAACAGCCTCACTAATACCTAAACCAAAGGAGGTTATGACACTATAACCTCCTTTTTCAAAAAACGCTCTCATGAACTATTTAAAAATACTTGGTGCTACGCTATCTCTACTCTTAGCCTCTTGCTCCTCACAAATTACTCATCCTGAAGACTATGACTTTGCTTTATCGGCATCCAACAAAAAAGCCATTGATCAAACCTATACTACACTTGATTTTTGGAACGGTAGACTCTCTCAAGACAGTACCAATATTGTTGCACTGCCAAAAGTAGCACAAGCCTACAGTGATCTATTTGATAAGACCTCTCAAATACATTTTTTAAAAGCAAGCGAGAAGGCTTTAGAAAAGTCTGCAGCCATTGCAGGCATTGATCCATCTCTATATCTCGAGTCACTAGCAGCCAATTACATCAAACAACATCGTTTTAAAGAGGCACTACAAACACTAGAACGTGCACACACCGTTGGAGGCGGTACAGCCTCAACGCTATTTATGCTCTTTGATGTGCATATGGAGTTAGGCAATTATCAAACTGCTCAGGTACTTCTCGAAAAAAACAAAGACTTTTCAGATTTTAATTACATTACCAGACTGGCCAAATTAAAGGATTATCAAGGCGATTTGGATGCGACCATACATTATATGGAAGAAGCCCAACGTATGGTAGCCAACAGTAACAAAAATGACCTAGTAATGTGGGTTGACACCAACCTGGCAGACTATTACGGTCACGCCGGAAGATTGAAGGAGTCTTATGCGCATTATTTAAAAGCCCTTCGTCAAGATCCTTCTAACGCTTACGCCAAAAAGGGGATTGCTTTGATCGCGTTTAGCCATGAAAAAAATGCTGCCGAAGCTCTACGAATCATTCAGAGCATCCCGGACGCCTATTATAGTCCTGACTACTATCTACTATTAGCCGAAATTGCGACCTTCCAAAATGATGAAGCCTCAAAGACTAAATGGCATAATTCTTACCTGAATGCTGTAGCCAATACCGATTATGGTAGGATGTATCATATCCCTACGGCACTTTTATTGGCCGAAGAAGCACACGCCTTTAAAGATGCTATAGCCTTGGCCGAAGAAGAAGTACAGCAACGCCCAACGCCCGAAACCTATAGCGTTTTGGCCTATATCTTGGATCTAGCTGGAAGCCATGAGACTGCCTTAAACCTAGCTCAAAAGTACATACGCGATAAGACCTATGAACCAGAAGCAAATCTTAGACTGGCAAGTATTTATAAATCGAATAAAAAATATGACGAATTAAAGGACTTAGAGGCCGATCTTAAAGAAAGTACTTATGAACTAGGTCCAATTACTACCCAAAAAATAGAAGAACTCTATCATTAACCGCTTGTAAAAAACAAAGATTAATCATGTGAGAGTGGTTTGTTTTGAGTTTTGTTTGGTTGACCCGCATACATGTATGCGGGTCTTTTTATTGGTATAAAGGCTAGCCTGTTGGTCTTGGTCTACCTTATGATAAAACTCCTTATTGCTGCACCACAAGGCAAGCCGTATCGTACCAACTAGTACATAGTTATGAAACCAAATCTCACTGTAATGACAGCCTTAACAAGGGCTAATGGTTTTGATAAAAGAAACAATCTCAACTCGCTAATGTCTATGAGGTTTGCCTGTTGTCCTAAAATTAATCTGTAAATAGAGACTACCTTTTCGTTTTCGCATCGGGCTAGGTTTGTAAATTGTCTAAATCTTTTGACCATTATACCTATAGTATTGAGTGGAATTGAAAAAGTAGCCCTAGAGTACTATCCTTACAATATGTACTTTATGACAACTGTTGTTATGAGATTTGGGTGAAGCACATTATTTCCAGCCATAGCTTGAGGTGCAATGGTGTTTGATCATTGGAAAATAAAAAGATTTTAAGGTGCTACGGTACCAAGGGTATAGAGTTGATCCAAGGTAGGAGACGTACTACCTCCTTCAGGCTCTAGCGTAATCCCGAAAGCTTGTGATTGATTAGGATTATCCAAGGCATAAATACGACTACCGCTTATATCCTCACCATCAAGCACACCCAAACTTGTAGGGGTCAATGGATCAAGAGTTAATGACCAGACTTGGTACACCTTTCCCTCTGGAGGTTCTGGCAAGCCATTAATATCGACATAGGCCTTCTCGTTATCGCTGTCCCAATATACCGATGCATAAGCCTCTGGAGCGACAGCCTGTGGTCCTAAAGGTATTTTCCGGATCTTATCGTCTCTTAGAATTTTGAGCAATTCGGCATAAGCAGCTACCTGCTCCTGAGCCACCTGAGTTTCAGATTGCTGTTGTGATTGCTGTTGTTGAATATCTACGATTTGATCCTTTAGTTTCTGATTTTGACCAATTAAAAACCCTAAAGTGGCTAATAATAAAATAGCCGCAGCTACTTGCAAATATCGCTGCCATGGCCTAGGTCTTGTCGCTGTTCTCTGCTGTGGGTCGTTTGTCTGCTGTTCCCGCTTTCGCGAAAGCGGAATTACCTCCTTCTCATCCTTTTTGGCAAGCTGAGAAAGTATTTTTGATACATCAGGGACTTCTTTGGACAGGGTAGCACTACTCAACATCATCACAGCCGCTTCGATTTGTTCTACCTCTTTTTTTAGTTCAGGATGTTTTTCGACAAGAGCTGCCACCTCAACTTGCTCTGTTTCGGAAAGATTTCCGAAGACAAAGAGCTCAAGGATGCCCGAATCTATATATTCCTGAATGTTTTTCATTCTACTTGAAGTGCTTCTCGTAATTTTTTAATACAAATACGATTTCTCGTTTTGATCGTTCCTAAAGGTATTTCTAATGTTTCTGAGGCTTCCTTTTGCGTATAGCCTTTAAAAAACAGCAAATCGATCACCTTTTTACAAATAGGTTCTAATTGCTTGATGTATTTTTGAATGCCTATAGCGTCTACTTTGGCATTAAAACTCTTATTGCTTGTTTCAAGAACATCTACGAAGTAGGCTGCACTTTGGTTCTTGCGGCTATTCTTAAA
This sequence comes from uncultured Flavobacteriaceae bacterium, assembly GCA_964549485.1. Lineage (GTDB taxonomy): Bacteria > Bacteroidota > Bacteroidia > Flavobacteriales > Flavobacteriaceae > Dokdonia. The sequence continues at coordinate 3,066 of CAZJWI010000028.1, read as the reverse complement.
TGCTTTAGATCTGGTTTTGTCAATAGCTCCATTTCTGGCGATATTAAGCATCCAGGTAAAAAATCTTCCTTTCTTTGAATTATATGAAGTGGCGTTATTCCAAATTTTTATGAATGTATCCTGCAACACCTCCTCTGCCAATTCACGATCGTGAACAACACTGTAAATTACCCCTAATAGACTTTCGCTATAGCGAGTATAAAGCTCACCAAGTGCAGACTGGTCTTGGTCTTTTAGTTTTTGGATTAAATAATCGGGTTGTTCCATAAATAGCATCACGAAAATAAGACAATAAATTGGGAGCACAACATGGTTGACCCCTACTTTACGCAAATTTACCGTCGCGCTATAGTCATCTACTAGTTGACATTAAAAAAAGTACTTTTGTGCGACTGCTTCTCTAGGAATGTTTAAAATTGTGCAATGCTTTTTAATTCTGTCGATTTTGCCTTTTTTCTGCCTATCGCGTTCTTGCTATATTGGTTTGTATTTAAGTCAAGACTACATTGGCAAAACGCTTTTGTCGTTTTGGCAAGTTATGTCTTTTATGGCTGGTGGGACTGGCGATTTCTCTTGCTTATATTTATAAGTACTACCGTTGATTTTTTGATCGGTAAAATGCTCAACAATAGCCGTCAGAAAAAATCTCGACTACTATGGCTAAGCTTTAGTATTGTAGTCAATTTAGGGATGTTAGGCTTTTTTAAGTATTACAATTTCTTTTTAGAGAGTTTTGTTGACGCCTTCTCATTGTTTGGTCATACTTTAAGCGCAAATACCCTTGCTATTATACTTCCTGTAGGTATCAGTTTTTATACCTTTCAAACTATGAGCTACACCATCGATGTGTATCGTAAGAAAATAACACCTACCACTAATTTTATTGCTTTTGCTGCATTTGTAAGCTTTTTTCCTCAATTGGTAGCTGGACCTATAGAACGAGCAAGCCATTTATTACCTCAATTTTTTAGAGAACGACGACTGGGGTATTCACAAGCTGTAGACGGCTCTCGCCAAATTTTATGGGGCTTATTCAAAAAGATGGTAATTGCCGATAATTGTGCGCCTTACGTCAATTATATCTTTGACCATAGCGATGAGCTCAACGGAAGCACTTTATTGATAGGTGCCTTTTTCTTTTCGTTTCAAATTTATGGCGACTTTTCGGGCTATTCAGATATTGCCATTGGCACAGCGCGATTATTTGGTTTTGATTTAAGACAAAATTTTGCCACCCCCTACTTTTCAAGAGATATTGCAGAGTTTTGGCGGCGTTGGCATATTTCGCTTTCAACTTGGTTTAGAGATTACCTCTATATTCCATTAGGAGGAAGTCGCTTAAATAAAACAAAGGTCATTCGAAATGTATTCATTGTATTTTTAGTTAGTGGATTTTGGCATGGGGCCAACTGGACTTTTATTGCCTGGGGTGGTATTCATGCCTTACTCTTTTTGCCCCTATTGATACGGGGTAAAAACAGAGTTCACTTAGACCCTTTGATCCAGTCTAAAACCCGCAATACGCTAAGAGAATTCTTATCAATTAGTGGCACCTTTCTTTTAGTTACTCTTGCGTGGGTATTTTTTAGAGCCGATACACTTAGCGCAGCTATAGTATACATTCAAAATATATTGACCACTAGTTTGTTTTCTGCCCCAGTATACGAGGGCTTAAAAAACTCCTTACTCATAGGCGGGCTCATCCTCTTTCTATTAATAATGGAATGGCGCGCACGTGCCCAAAAACATCCCTTGGAGCAACTTGAATTGCGGTGGTCTACAACCTATCGATACCTGTTGTATTATCTCTTGGTCTTTTTAATTTATTGGTTTGGAGGTAAAGACCAGCCCTTTATCTATTTTCAATTCTAATAGTTATGAAGCGTTATTTATATAAATTAGTTTTATTTCTACTTACGCTCTATGCACTGTCATACGCTGTGGTCTGGATCTATGAAATTCCCAAAAGAAAAGCCATTGCAAACAAGACACTAGATGTCCAGAATAAATGGAATGACATAAAAGATAGTCAAGCGGCATTTGATATTATTATACTGGGTAGTAGTCGTGGAGATAGCGGCTATAACCCTACTATTATTGACAGTATTACCGGATTGAAATCTTACAATATGTGTAGTGGGTCTCAAAACATAGCCGAAAGCTATTACATCCTCAAAGAAGTCATAAAATACCAACAACCAAAGATGGTGGTACTCGATCACTTTCTTCCCTCTTTTAAAGAAGATCCCGATTATTTCCACCTTTTAGCCAATGCAGAACAAATGTCTTTTAAAGGACGTATGGATATGGTGATTAATGGTTTTGGAGCCTCTGGACTTCTTCACTATAGCATACCCATTCTCAAATACAAAAGCTACCTTAAAAATGATTTAAAAAGTCGGTTTAAACAAAAGCAAGCCGTATCGTCCTATAGGCGTATTAAGGGTTTTTACTATGATCAAACCCAAGTAGATTCTTCGCAGATTGCTGGTTTTGGACCCTTGATCGCTACCCTTCCACTATCATCCAGTCAAAAAAGAGCGCAAAATTATGTTGAGAAAATTCACAACATCTGTCTCAAAAATGACATTAGATTGATCGCGGTGCGTAGTCCCTATCCACCTAGTCGTCTCAACCGGTATCCTAAGGATATGGCACATGACTATTTTACCCATATCTACAATACCCTGGATCATAAATTTATTGATTTTAATTATCCCATCCCCAGAGCACTACAGGATACAGATTTCTCAGACAATAGACATTTAAATTATAAGGGGGCTAAAAAATTATCGATAGCGCTGGCACAAAAAATAAAAGAAACCCAACACAATCATTAATGATGCACTAAAAACTTCGTTCCAGTGCAAACAAACACCACTAAGGGATTAGCTGCGCTACGCTTGGTGATCCCTCAAGACTCCGTCTTGAAAATAGAAAAGCAGTATAAAAAACTTCGAGCCAATGCAAACAAACACCACTAATGGATTACCTGCGCTGCGCTTGGTGATCCCTCAAGACTCCGTCTTGAAAATAGAAAAGCAGTAAAAAAAACTTCGAGCCAAT
>CAZJWI010000027.1:0-1589 GCA_964549485.1 uncultured Flavobacteriaceae bacterium | reverse complement strand
AGTTCGAATATCAAATTGCCAATGAAAGACAATTATGATGAGTTACTTATAGGTGAGAGTATATCGGCGCTTATAGAAAAGGGGTTTTTGGCCAAAGCCAATACCATAAGCTATAATGTAGGGCTATCGTCTTTAAAACTGGGGATAAATGGAGATTATACCGTAAAATCTTCTGATATATTGTATACAGATAGCGGTATGCAGGAAAAGCTGCTTGAGGCTTATGAGACCGAATCTAAGGGCAAAAAGACACTCATTTTTAACAATGGTATCAATACTTCAAAATACGTCCATGAGACCTTTAGAGAGGCTGGCTATGCGATTAGACACTTAGATAATACCAACAGTGCCAAGGAACGCAAAGAAATTTTGGATTGGTTTAAACATACCCCAGATGCCATACTTACCTCGGTGAGTATACTTACAACTGGTTTTGACGAACCTACCGTAGATACGATTATCCTAAATAGAGCGACCAAATCACTTACTTTATACTTTCAAATGATAGGGAGGGGGTCTCGCGTTCTGCCTAATAAAAAGAGTTTTAAAGTTCTTGACTTAGGGAATAACGCGGCTCGTTTTGGTCTTTGGGAAGCCCCTATAGACTGGAAAGAAATCTTTGCTTTTCCAGATTTCTATCTCGAAAACCTTATCGCAGACGAGGAGATAGAACGCAATTTTGCCTATGTTATGCCACCAGATCTTCGCAAAGAATTTGCCAATACAGAGAAGGTATATTTTGATATTAAGGCAGAGTACAAAAAGGTTGTAAAGCAAGGGCTCAAAGCCAAGACTGCCTTAGACAATGCAGTAGAACAACACGCACTTATGGTAGTCGAAAATAGCGAAGATGTTTTTGATGCCAGAATTCTCGCACGCAAATTAAGAGACGATATTGCCTACAGAGTGCGTCTATACTCGTACAGCATCATGAATAACACTCAAAATTATCGTGATTGGTTACAAGAAGATTATGAGCGCAAACTGCGCTTGCGTATCAATCAGATTTGCACAGAGCGCGATATGTAGCAAAAGGAATATTTTACCAGAGGGTGTTGCTTAGCAACTGCAGTATGGTAGTGCCTATGGGCAGTATCAATAAATCAACATAAAATAATAAGAGGGATGCAACCTAAACAAACTAAGAAATTATTACTTTTGCATCCCGTACACGAACAATAATAGAGATACCAAATGGCATGGACAAAATACGTCTTCGTAACGGGCGGGGTTTCATCTTCATTAGGAAAAGGGATAATCGCTGCATCCCTGGCAAAGCTCCTACAGGCACGAGGCTATCGTGTGACCATTCAAAAACTTGATCCGTATATCAATATTGACCCCGGTACCCTTAACCCATATGAGCATGGGGAGTGTTATGTCACTGATGATGGTGCTGAAACCGATTTGGATCTGGGTCATTATGAGCGATTTTTAAATGTTCCTACCTCTCAGGCCAATAACGTGACTACCGGTCGGATTTATCAATCGGTAATCGATAAAGAGCGCAGGGGCGAGTTTTTAGGAAAAACCGTACAGGTCATTCCACATATTACTAACGAGATAAAAGAACGCATCCAGATACTGGG
>CAZJWI010000026.1:0-32220 GCA_964549485.1 uncultured Flavobacteriaceae bacterium | reverse complement strand
CATCGCCATTTTAACCTCCCGCTGCTGAATATGAGAAATGACCAAAGCTCCTGTAGCGAGTTCGGCAGCCATCCCCTGAACAGCCCAAAAAAGACTTTTGAAAGGATTCTGATTGATCCACCTGTGCTTGACCGAAACCGTACAAGAGGTTTCACTAATACGCTTTACTCGTACTCCCGTAAACCAAACAGCTGGTAATTTAAACAAGGTAAAAAGATTGAATTTTCTGGGGCTAGGTAAAGACATCGTTGAGATTTTGGGTAAAAGTAGTTATAAAAATGTCCATCTAAAAAAGATTTACATTTGTTAAGAATATGTTAATTTTTAGTACTATGCGTAACATAATACCTTTTTTAAGACTTATCTTTGTATAAGACATTAATAGTTTATGGAAACTACAATCACCAATCACCAAAAGAACGTTAGTACGTTTATACATTTATCAACTTTTAGCAAATGGTTTTTCCCGTTTGGAAATTTTATTGCACCGCTGGTATTATGGAGTGCGCAGAAGAGTAAATCTGCCTATATCGACAAAAACGGCCGAGAGGCTATAAATTTTCAATTGAGCATGCTATTGTATCTCATCATTATCGCGGTAGTTACCATTCCTTTTGTGGTATATCAGGCCATCAAATACAGTGGAAGCGATACGCATATATATTGGAGTGATCACTTTCATGCCAATGGTGATGCTGCTGGATTGAGTGCGCTTCTTATCGCTTTAATCGTAAGTGGTACATTAGCCGTAGGACTTACCCTTTTTGAAATTGTGACCGTGATTTCGGCAGCGATCAAGGCTTCAAAAGGAGAAACCTATAATTACCCGCTTACTATTCGTTTTATCACAGGTGGTGCGGTTGATAGCATTCATCAAACCACTACAGAAGATCCCGCTCCAACAGCTGGCCAAGCTTCAGATAAAACTACAGAAACTACAGCGTCTGCAACCACTAAAAATAACAGTGACCAGACCAATGACGATATATTACTTTGATACGCCTTGACATGGCTCATCACCATAGAGCGTATCGCTTCCCAACACTGTAAGGTTTTTGGCCTTGCCGTATAGCACTAACAGTCTAGGGAAATCATTTATCAATCAAAAACAACAGTTTAATGCACGTTAAAAATGGAAATCTATGAAGATTGAAAACACCAAAGCACAGATGCGTAAAGGCGTGTTAGAATACTGCATACTCTCTGTCTTAAAAGACGAAGACGCCTATGTTGCAGAAATTCTTGACACTTTAAAAGACGCCAAGTTGCTGGTTGTAGAGGGTACCATATATCCACTACTCACGCGACTCAAGAACGCTGGCTTACTCAACTACCGCTGGGAAGAATCGACCAGTGGTCCGCCGCGTAAGTATTACGGTTTAACAGAAACCGGAAAGATTTTTTTAAAAGAACTTACAACCACATGGGATGAACTACAGTCGGCAGTGACGGTGGTAACCTCCTCTAAAACCGCAAAAAAATGAACAAGACAGTCAATATAAATTTAGCCGGGGTCTTTTTCCATATAGACGAAGACGCATACGCCAAATTACAACGATACCTCGCTGCCATCAAACGTTCATTTGAAGGTGTGCAAGGCGAAGATGAAATTATTGCCGATATCGAAGCTCGTATATCCGAACTCTTTAGCGACAAAATCAAAGATGAACGTCAGGTCATTGGAACCAAAGAACTCGATGAGGTTATTGCTATTATGGGGCAGCCCGAAGATTACAGGGTAGACGATGATATTTTTGAAGACGTACCACCTGCTTCTAATAAAAGCACACGGGGTACGAGCTCCAATTCGCAACGCAAATTGTTTAGAGATACAGATAATGCCTATATAGGTGGGGTTTCTAGTGGTTTTGGACACTACCTCAATGTAGATCCTTTGTGGATACGACTGGCATGGATTGCCTTGGTTGTACTAGGTTTTGGATCTCCAATTGTCATCTATATCATACTTTGGATTCTTATCCCAGAAGCAACTACTACTGCCGATAAACTTTTTATGAAGGGAAAGCAGGTTAACATTGACAATATCCAAGAAAAAGTAAAAGAAGGATTTGAAAATGTGTCTGATGCCGTCAAAAATGTAGATTATCAAAAAATAAATACCCAGGCCCAAAGTGGCGCCCGTCGCTTTTTTAAGAGTATAGGAAAGATCATCATGTTTTTTCTCAAAGTACTGGCAAAAATCATTGGTGTCGTATTAATTATCGTAGGAGCTGCAACCGTATTATCACTGTTGATCACTTTTGTAACTATGGGTGCTGTAGATTTATTTAATCCCGGCTTTACCACCATACCCGAATTGATCAACGCGACTTCTGCTCCTATCTGGTTGGTCCTTTTATTGGCTTTATTTGCCTTTGGTATACCTTTCTTCTTCGTGTTCTATTTAGGGATGAAGATTTTATCTACCAATTTAAAATCAATGCCAACATCGGCAAAACTTGGACTCTTTGGAGTGTGGCTGGTATCAACTATTGCTTTAGGTGTTCTTACTGTCAATCAGTTTGTAGCATATTCAAACACCGGTAAGGATGTCACTAAACAAGAATTGGCCATTACCTCAACCGATACACTGACCCTGCGCATGCGTGGCAGCGACGATTATGATTTCCCTTTGAGACGCTCTGATAATTATATCAGAAGAGAAATCGTTAATAACGATGTACGGTCTTCGGTGTCGAGAAATGTGAGACTCATTGTGCGTAGCACCAAAGACAAAGCTGCTTATGTACAAATCGAAAAGAGAGCCAACGGTCCATCCTTTCAAATTGCAAAAGATCGTGCCAGAACGATCGAATACGGATTTGAACTCATAGAAAACACCTTGTTACTTGATGGCTTCTTTACTTCTACCGGAGAGACCAGGTTTACTGATAAAGAAGTACGGGTCATTGTTTATTTGCCCGAAGGTAGCGTACTCTATGCCGACGATAACACCTATACCTATCATCGTAATGACAGTTATTACAGAGATATATTGGATAACGGTGACGAAGAGAAATTCTTAAGCGTAGAAAATAATTACCTGCGTTGTTTGGATTGTCCAGTAGATGAGCGTAAAGACAGAGAGCGCAGAAAACGACAAAGAAGCGAGCGCAGCAGTTATGAAGATAATGATTGGGAATATCGCTCTTATGAGGGAGATAGTGACATTCCAGATTGGGAACGTGATGAAGACTCTAAGGACACAACACCTATTGACTCGGTAAGGCAGTCTATCAAGGATAGTATTTAGATATCAATCAATCAAATAATCAACCAATCAACATGAATACTATTTTGAAAAGATTTGCTTTACTAAGTATCTCAGTATGCTTTTTGCCCACTATCGCAGTAGGGCAAGGGCATACTCAAGATACTATTGATCAAACGATACTCGCTCTAGACAGTCTGCTATTTGAAAAGGGATTTAATCAATGCGATGAGAGCGCTCAACAGCAGCTGCTACATTCTGATTTTGAATTTTATCACGATCAGGGTGGTGTAGATACTGGTAAAGAAAAATTTATCAGCAGTTTTATGGCAAATATGTGCGATGCCAACAAAAAGCCAATAAGAAAGCTCGTACCTGCCTTTAATGAGTTTTTCCCATTATATGACGGCAATCTTCTCTATGGAGTCATCCAACGAGGCGTACACGAATTCTATATCAAAGAAGCAGATAAACCTTTGTATAAGACCAGTACTGCCAAGTTTACGCATCTCTGGATCAAGACAGCAGAGGGTTGGAAAATAAAGCGAGTTCTAAGTTTTGATCACCAGACTCCAGTCACCGAAGCAGCGACATACACTCATACACCTGCCGCCCTAAAAGCATTTACAGGTACCTATATGGCACCACAATCTGGTAAGGTGACCATCTCGGTCAAGAACGACCAGCTCTATATAGACGCTGGGACTTTTCACACCGCAGTACAGGGGTTGACTGCAAATCGCTTTAGACATCCTAATGCACCGCTAAGCTTCGAGTTTATGCGTGATGGCCAAGGTGATATTATAAAATTTTATGTCGTAGAAAACGGTCAAAAGGTAGAAGAGGCTATACGTCAATGATTTTATTGACAGTTCAGCCTTATAAAATTACAGTTCGGTCTGTTATGCTTTCGCGAAAGCTTATAAAATCGCAACTTTATAACCACAACAAACAGCAAGCAACTATCAGCAAATAACAACAATCAAAAATCAACCATTATGAGCTCATTAATCAAAATCATTATATCATTACTCGCGGCGCTTTTATTTACCTCCTGTGCTATTGACTTTAATATGGGTCAAATTAGAGGTAACGGCAATGTAGTCGAAGAAAATCTCAACATCAGTGAAAATTTTGACCGTATTCACGCGGCCAATGGCTGGGAAGTGATTTTAGAAAAAGGAGATGATATTTCGGTGCGCCTCGAAGCCGATGAAAATTTGGCCGAAGCGGCAGAAATTTATGTCAAAAACAACACCCTTAAAATTTATTGTGAGAACAACATAGGACGAGCCACTTCAAAAAAGGTCTATGTTACCTATATCGACAACCTCTCCGAAATCAAAGCTAGTTCTGGAGCCGACTTAAGAAGTAGTCAGACCTTAAAAGGCGAACGTTTGGACATTGATGTGTCTAGTGGCGGCTATATAAAAACTGATGCTGTAGTGCGCAATATAGATACCGATGTAAGTAGCGGTGGCTCGGTTAAGCTATCTGGAAGCACCGAATCTTTAAAGGTAGATGTGTCTAGTGGTGGTACAATTAACGCTCAAGATTTACGTGCCAAATATGCTGATGCCAGCGCATCTAGCGGAGGTGCTATTGACATCTACGTTACAGACCGACTAAAGGCTCGCGCGTCAAGCGGAGGTGACATTGACTATTGGGGCAATCCTGAAGAAGTAGACAAGCCTAAGAAAAGCATGTCTGGCGGAAGCGTTTCTTCTAAAGACTAATTACTTCACACCGTAATTTACCATTTATAATTCGTGAAATCACCGCTCTTGATTTTCGCGTGAAGGTCAACCTTAGGGTTGGCCTTTTTTTCTTATTTTGCTGCATTAAAGATATCCCTCAATGAGAGCCAAAATAATTCTACTAATTGCGCTTATTTATTTAGCTGTAGGCTGCAATTCTGAAACTAATACTGACAAGTCAAAGGAAGTCAAGCAAAGTCAGCCTTCTCTTTTTACACTTGCCGATCCCGCTCAAACCAATTTGCGTTTTGTCAATACCGTAGAAGAAACCTATGATGAGAATTATTTTAATTATGAATTTCTCTACAATGGATCTGGAGTGGCCGTGGGCGATATCAACAATGACGGCTTGGATGATATTTATTTTGCCGGTAATAGTTCTAATGACAAATTATATCTCAACCAGGGTGAGTTAAAATTCAAGGATATATCAGGAAGTTCAGGTATAGCGGCCTATGAGGGCTGGAGTACTGGGGTAACTATGGTTGATATCAATACAGACGGATGGTTAGATATTTATGTGTGCCGATCTGGGCCTTCTAAGGATGTTACTCAAAGAACCAATCGTCTCTTTATCAATAATCAGGACAACACCTTTACAGAAGCTGCGGCTCAATACGCTCTGGCAAGAACCGAACACTCTGTTCAGGCCAGCTTTTTTGATTATGATCTTGATGGCGATCTCGATTTGTACCTTTTAAATCATCCGAGCCAGCGTACAGCGGCAACCTCTCTAAAAGCACATATGGAGGCTATTAAAGCAGGCAAGATTCAAACCGATATCTTCTTTAAAAATGAAAAGGGACGCTTTGTAGATGCCTCCAAAGAAAGTGGTTTGGTCAATTTTGGTTTTAGACACGGGATAGCTGTGGGAGACATCAATCAAGATGGTTATCCAGACTTATATATTAGTAGTGACTTTGACGAGCCTGACCTTTTAGAGATCAATCAAGGCGATGGCACTTTTGTAGATCAATCGCAAAGCTATTTTGATCATATCTCCTTTAATAGTATGGGCAATGAGATGGTAGACATGAATAATGATGGGCTCTTAGATCTCTTTGTGGTCGATATGGCAAGCGAAGATCATTATCGTTCTAAGGCCTTTATGAAATCTATGGACGTTGATCGATTTAGAGCCCTTACGGCCAATGGTTATCAACATCAATATATGTTCAATACCTTACAGATCAATAATGGCAACAACTCTTTTAGCGAGGTGGCCCAATTGTCTGGTATAGCCAAAACCGATTGGAGCTGGGCACCGCTATTCTTTGACATGGATCACGACGGATATAAGGACGTCTTTATCTCTAATGGTATTAAAGAAAACTTTATGTATCGAGACCTAAACAAAGAGGTCAAAGAAAAAAACAAAAACTCTAAACAGGTTGTATTAGAAGATTTATTAGCTATCGTTCCAAGTGATATTTCCGAAAATGTATTTTACAAAAACAAAGACGGGCTCGCTTTTGAAAAGATGTCTGGAAAGTGGGCTGCTCCCAGTATGTACAATTCTAACGGGATGGCTACCGCAGATTTTGACAACGATGGCGATTTGGATTTTGTCACCAATAATATGGACAGTAATGCCTCTTTATATATCAGTAATGCCGCTAATGGGGCTGGAGGTAATTATCTCAAATTAGAGTTTGAAGGAGCCCCCTCAAATCCTGGAGCTATTGGTACAAAAGTGGCTGTAGAGACACCTACCCAAAAACAGTGGCAAGAGCTCTATACCACTAGAGGATATCTCTCTGGTGTGGCACCCACTATGGTTTTTGGACTAGGAAATCAAGACCAGGCTACAGTTACGGTCACCTGGCCCGACGGGAAGCAAAAACAGTATCCCAATCTCGACATTAATTCGGCCCATACCCTTCGCTATGCCGATGCGGCAGCACCTACAACAAGTCTTGCATCTACAAATAACACCATTCTTACTCAGACCCCTGCTAGCATACCTTTTACGCATGAAGAGGACAATTTTGACGATTATAAAGAGCAAATTTTGCTACCGCATTCTCAATCAAATGTGGGGCCAGCGGTAGCCGAGGCCGTTTTAAACAACAGTGGCTACAAGGCTGTTTTTATTGGAGGAGCCGCAGGACAAACTGCTGGCTTATACCTACCTAATGCTCAGGGACAATATCGCGAGATCTCAGGTCCTTGGACTCAGGATGCGCAACGAGAAGATACTGGTGCCTTGTTTTTTGACGCAGACAACGACAATGATTTGGACCTCTATGTGGTAAGTGGTGGGGCTCATCGTGAAGAAGGCCATCCCGATTATCAGGATCGTTTATATCTTAATCAGGGCAATAACGCTTTCGCGAAAGCTAGCAAAAACCAACTGCCCGATCTCGCAATAAGCGGTCAGAGCATTATTAATGCCGATATTGATCAGGACGGAGATCAGGATCTTTTTGTAGGTGGAAGAATTATCCCTGACAAATACCCCTACGCCCCAAAATCGCATCTACTCATTAACGACAATGGCGTTTTTAACGCGGTAGAGATTCCTGTAGAGCATATGGTTGCCGCCGCCCTATTCACCGATTACGACAACGACGGCGATCCTGATCTAATGACCGTAGGCGAATGGTCTTCTATAGAAGTGTTTAACAATACCGATGGCGCTTTCGCGAAAGCGGATATCCCATCCCTGGCAAACACAACAGGGCTCTGGTTTGGGTTGGGGCAAGCCGATATCGATAATGACGGAGATATGGACTACTTTGCCGGAAATATTGGACTCAATACCAAATTTAAGGCTGGCAAGGGAAAAGAATTTCACATATTTTGTGACGACTTTGACGGCAATGGCTCCTATGACGTCGTCCTAAGTGGTACCTATAAGGGTAATCTAGTACCAGCAAGAGGTAGGGAGTGTTCTTCGCAACAGATGCCCTTTATTACAGACAAATTTGAAGACTATCGCTCTTTTGCCAATGCAACCTTAGAAGATATTTATGGTGAGCAGTTACAATCTGCCCTACACTATAAAGCAGACCGTCTAGACAGTGTATTTTTAGAGAATAATGGGGATGGTAGCTTTACCATCTCGACCCTACCTCTGGCCGTACAACTGGCCCCCATACAAACCTTTGCCTTTGCCGATGTTACTGGCAATGGTCAACAGGAAATTTTACTAGGTGGAAATCTGTACAATGTCGAAGTTGAAACCGAGCGTTACGATGCCCTCAAAGGAGCCGTGTTACGTTATAACGACAAAACCTTAGAACTAGTTCCGGCAAGCAAGACTGGCTTTCAAACACAAGGTGATGTGCGTCATATCAGCCTATTGTCTACCGCTGATACTCCAGTGATAATGGTGGCCAGAAATAGTGACAGTCCACAATTTTTTATCATACAATAAAAATACCATCATCCATAAAAAAAATCGCCTCTTAGCATTAAGAGGCGATTTTTTTAATCTTGATATAGATGATCTAGACCTTAGACGGTTACCATAGTCTCTTTGGCAGCGAGATAACGCTCTGCATCCAAAGCGGCCATACAACCTGTACCTGCTGCCGTTACAGCTTGTCTATACACGTGATCTGCAGCATCACCACAAACAAATACACCTTCTACATTGGTTAAGGCACGACCTGGTACATTTTTAATATATCCGGTCTCGTCCATATCCAAATAAGGCTTAAAGATGTCGGTATTAGGTTTATGCCCAATAGCTACAAAAAATCCTGTGGCAGGTATCTCAAACTCTTCTTTGGTCTGATTATTAATAACTTTAGCTCCAGTTACTCCTACTCCATCTCCTAATACCTCAACAGTTTCGGTATTGTAAAGAATTTCAATATTATCGGTATTTTTTACGCGTTCGGCCATAATTTTTGAGGCTCTAAACTCATCGCGACGCACCAACATGGTTACTTTTTTACAAAGCTTTGACAGATAATGTGCCTCTTCACAAGCACTGTCACCAGCCCCTACAATGATAGTCTCCTGGTTTCTGTAAAAGAATCCATCACAAACGGCGCAAGCAGATACCCCACCACCCAATTCTAAATATTTTTGTTCAGACTCTAGTCCTAGATACTTGGCAGAAGCTCCCGTAGAAATGATGACTGTTTCACAGTGAATTTCTTTTTCTCCATTTACCCATACCTTGTGAATGTCTCCTGAAAAATCAACTTTGGTGACCCAACCGTCACGTACATCGGTATCAAAACGCTCGGCTTGTTTCTGAAGTTGTATCATCATCTCTGGGCCTGTTACTCCCTCTGGATAACCCGGAAAATTCTCTACTTCATTGGTAGTTGTTAACTGTCCTCCTGGCTGAGTACCTTGGTATAATACAGGGGCCATATTGGCTCTAGCCGCATAAATGGCTGCGGTATATCCTGCTGGTCCTGATCCTATGATCAGACATTTTACTTTTTCAATTTCCATAATTATTATGCTATTGCTGTTAGCTACTGCAAAACTACTAAAAAGCCTTGCCATTAATGATGTTACAAAAGTAGGATATTCATTAGTTAACTTACAGAGAAGTTATCAAGAAATGCGATCATTTAATAACAGAAAGTAATACCAAATGCTTGCTATTACACCATTGAAATATTTTTGTCACATAGCAGCCCGTCCAATACTTCTGATGTAGACCACCCTTTTATAAGCGGAAATGCTTTTACAAAACAAAGTTGTCCTAAACTTTCCAATTGAATAAAATTCAGTAATTTTCTATCAAAGATTTACCGTATGAAATTTAATGTATTAGCTAGCCTTTGTCTTGTCTTTGTAGGCATCGCCTGTGCTCAAGAAAATCGCACAAACGATGTACCGCTAAGTACTAATTCAAATTATACCTACCAAGTTATTGTACCCGATCTAATCAACCCCTGGGGTTTTGATCAATTTCCAGACGGCAGTATGATCATCACCGAAAAAAATGGTGCTATTTATCACTATAAAGATGGTCAAAAGCAAACAATTTCAGGAGGTCCTGAGGTAGTGACCAGAAATCAGGGCGGGCTTTTGGATGTGCGGCTTCATCCAGATTATGCCTCAAACGGTTGGATTTATTTTACCTACTCTTCACCCGAAGGAGAGGCAGACGGAGCCCATACAGCACTAATGCGTGCCCAACTTTCAAATAATAGCTTGGTCCAAAAACAATTGCTCTATAAAGGAAGCCCCAACACGCGCAAAGGACATCACTTTGGATCACGAGTTCGATTTGATAAGGATGGGATGCTTTACTTCTCGATAGGTGATCGCGGGGCCAGAGACGAAAACCCTCAAGACATTACCAAAGATGGAGGAAAAATTTATCGACTTCATCCAGACGGTCGTATTCCAGAATCCAATCCCTTTGTGGGCCAAAATGGAGCCAAAGAAGCTATCTTCTCTTATGGCCATCGCAATCCTCAAGGTATGGCGGTACATCCGCAAACCGGAGATATTTGGATTCATGAGCATGGACCCAGAGGAGGTGATGAGATTAACATCCCTGAAAAAGGAAAGAATTACGGTTGGCCTGTAATCTCCTACGGCATTAATTATAGTGGCACCACCTTTACTGACATTACCGCCAAGGAAGGTATGGAGCAACCCCTATATTACTGGGTTCCTTCTATTGCCCCAAGTGGAATGGCCTTTGTAAATGGCACTAAGGATACCCATCTGGAAGGCAACCTATTAATTGGCTCTCTCAAGTTCCAATATCTAGAACATGTACTTTTAGAAAATGATCAAGTAGTATCCAGAGAAAAACTATTAGAAGATGTAGGGCGCGTACGCAATGTCATCATGGGCAATGATGGTCAGATTTATGTAGGGGTCGAAGGAAAAGGAATACTTAAACTTATTAAAAAATAACATGCTTTCTTCTAAACTATACACCCATAGTCATGGGCTGTTTATCGCCTTCTTTTTAATGCTTGCGCTTAACGCGAAAAAAAGCCCAAGTGATATTGTAGCACACTACACCCCAATTCAATCCGAGTTAGAAAAAAGTATGGCTCGAGGCGCCGAAATCTACACTGACTATTGTATACAGTGTCATCTGGGTAAAGGCGAAGGAGTTGCCAACACTTACCCCCCACTGGCATCCTCAAATTGGTTGACTCCAGAAAAAAGAGACCAAGCTATAGCCGTAGTCAAATACGGCCAACAAGGTGAAATTGTAGTAAATGGAGTAACCTATAATGGAATCATGTCCAATCTTGGTCTTTACGATGACGAAGTTGCCGATGTCATGAACTACATTATGAACAATTGGGGTAACAGTCAAGAGCAAATGGTGACCAAAGCCGAGGTCGAAGCTATAAAGAAATAACCGAGTCTATCAAATAAAAAAAGGCGCCAAGAGGCGCCTTTTTTTATGTCGGGTAGAGAGGATTCGAACCTCCGATCTCTGGTCCCCCAGACCAGCACTTTAACCGGACTAAGCTACTACCCGTTTCTAAAGGCCACAAATATATAAAATTGATCGATGCTGATGCGCTCTGGCGATTAACTTTTCTAATTCGTGATGATCGTCATTTTTTTTGTAACTTATAGTGTTGATATTCAACTCAAACCACAAAAACCTCCGATTATGAAGACACTAATTTCCATTTGTATTTATTTGATGGGCGCTACACTTATTACAAGTGATGGAGTAGAAATAAAGGATACTACCAAATCGCTACAAGGCGTTTGGGAACTTGTTAATCAACAGCTTTATGAAGATCAGGTGGTAGCCGAAGTTCTGGAAAATGAAAACGGCTATCGCCAGGTAAAAATGTATAGTAAAGGAAGAGTGATGTGGACTAGAAATGACCCCACAGATACAAATGAATGGTTTGGTTATGGTACTTATACAGTCAAAAATGGCATTCTTGAAGAGCGATTAGAGTACGCCTCTGGCCCCATGATGAAAATAGTAGATACGACACAGGTATTTCGTTTTGAACTTATATTGGATAAAAATGGTTATCAACAAATTTCTATAGATGAAAATGGTCATCGCTCACAAGGTGAGACCTACATACGTATTGAATAAGCTACTTGCCATGCAAAACAACTTATAAACCACGTTCTAATAAACGTGGTTTTTTTATAGCTAATAGGTGATGCCCAATCGGAAGATTTGTAAACCTAAATTCTATGATAAATGTCATAGATAATTTTCAAAACTTTTTAATATTTTGGCAATCTGTTAACATTTGTCAACCTATAATACCAAAATATGAAAAGACTTACTTTTCTCCTTTTACTCTGCACCGCGATGTTGGCATGTAAAAAGGAAAATACCACGACTACAACCGCTGATACAACTCAGGTCAAAGAGCCGCTTGGCCAAAATAATGTGGCTTACAAATGGGGTCAAATGGCACTTCAAGGTACCGCCAATGACACCGAACGTTTTGCGCCCAGACCTACAATTACCTCGCGCTATTTAGGACTTATTTTCGTATCTATCTTTGATGCCTGGTCCCGATATGATGAAAAAGCGATTCCTGTGTATTTAGAAGGTGTTGATAGACGCCCTAGTGACCAGCACACCTTGAGCAATAAAGAGACGGCCATAAGCTATGCCGCATACCGCGCTTTAAGTGAATACTACTATTCTGACAAGGAGCTCTTTGCCGATTTTATGCGAGAATTAGGGTTGGACCCAGAAAATGACACTTTGGATCCTACGACGCCAGCTGGAATTGGTAATCTTGCAGCACAAGCTGTGATCGAAGCCAGAAAAGGTGACGGGGCCAATCAATACGGAGAAGAAGAAGGTTCTAATGGAGAACCATATTTTGATTATACAGGCTATCAACCCGTAAATACGGTAGATAACAATACGGATCCAAACAGATGGCAACCTAAGTATTTCTCGGATGGTAAAGGAGGTAAATTTGCTCCGGCTTGTCTTACGCCTTTCTGGGATAAGGTAACTCCTATAGCGCTTAAGTCGGGAAGTCAGTTTAGACCAGGTCCACCGCCAATGATTGGCTCTAAACAGCTAGAAGAAGAGGTACAAGAAGTTATTGAAATGCAAGAGAATCTTACCGATTATCAAAAGGCTCTTGTAGAATTTATGAGAGATGGGCCACAGTCTGTACAACAGGCTGGGCATTGGCTCAAATTTGCTCAGGATGTATCGCGTAGAGACAATCACACCTTAGACCAGGATGTAAAAATGTATTTTTACAATCAAGTAGTGGCCATGGATGGGTTTATTGCTTCTTGGGATTCCAAAATGTTCTACGACTATGCTAGACCTTATGCATTAGTACACGAATATTACGACAAGCAAAAGATCAAAGCTTGGGGTGGTGAAGGAAAAGGTATTGTAGAGATGGATGGAAGCATGTGGCGTCCCTATTCTCCAGAAACTTTTTTATGTCCTCCCTTCCCTAGTTATACCTCGGGTCATAGTACCATTAGTGGAGGCTGTGCCGAAGCGCTTAAATTATGGACAGGAAGTGAAACGTTTGGATCTGAAGCCACCCTCGTTGCAGGTGCCATGACAGAGCCTGATCATTTAGGAGATACGATTACCTTAAAATTTCCAACATTTACCGAAACTGCAGAAATGGCTGGTATATCTAGAGTATTGGGTGGGTATCACATTCAAGCCGATAATGTCGCTGGTTTAGAATTAGGCCGTAATGTGGCTAAAGAAGTATGGAAGTTCTATAAAAAGCACATTGGTGAAACTATGTAGCCCATAAGGCGCACTAATAAAGTGCATATAGCCATAGCTAATGGCTAAAAGATAAAACGACAAAAAGCAGCTACTTGTATTTAAGTAGCTGCTTTTTTATTTACGATTATTCCAGGATAGTCGTCCTTATATTTTTGGCATGGGTTACTCTTGAGCCCATTGGGTTGAGACAAATGTTACAATAGTTGACTATATTTAGATACGAGTTAGGTTTTGCATCCTTTGTCACTTACTAGATTTGTGATCATAAAGTTAAGGCAATTGTAGAGCAGGAACTCATCTATCAACCAAAGTAGTCTATTATGAAATCCAAATTTTTAATTGCGCTATGTCTTAGCGTCCTCTTTACTGTAGGTGTGCATAGTCAGGATCTTACATCTAACGACAAACACTTATCTATAGAGCGATTGTACTCTGGCGAATTTAAACAACAATACGAGCGCGCCATCAGATGGATTGAAAATGGCGATGCCTATGTCATTATTGAACCTTCTACCACTATAGATGATGCCGATGAGTTAGTGTATTATAATTCCAAAACGCAAGCGCGCAGAGTTTGGGTTGCTGCCAAAGATCTTAATACCCCAAAAGGGCAGTTAGACATAGAGGGTTTTAGTGTCTCACCAGATGGGCGTCGTGTTATCCTCTTTACCAATTCAAGTCGCGTCTGGCGCAGCAATACCAAAGGAGACTATTACGTATACGATCTAGACACCAAAGAACTCAAACAATTAGGCGCAAGACTAAGACCGTCATCAATGATGTTTGCCAAGTTTGCTACAGATAACGCTTATGTTTATTATGTGCACGATTTTAATATCTATAAGGAGCACGCCATCACACAAGAACAAACTCAACTCACTTTTGATGGCAATCGAGATATTATCAATGGGACTTTTGACTGGGTGTACGAAGAAGAATTTGGACTTAGAGATGGTTTTGCATTAAATCCTAAGGCCAATAAACTAGCGTTTTGGCAACTCAATGCCACAGGTACGGGTATTTTTTATATGATCAACAATACCGATAGTATTTATTCTAAACCCATCCCCCTTCAATATCCCAAGGTGGGTCAACCACCATCGGCAGCCCGCATTGGAGTAATCGATCTCACCACCAATCTCACCCATTGGGTACCCCTAGAAGGAGATCCAAAGGCACATTATATTCCTGGTATGCAATGGGTAGACGATGACCTCTTGCTCATCCAACAAATGAACCGGTTGCAAAACACCCTATGGGTTTGGAGCTACCAACCTTCTACAAAAACACTCAAAAAGATATATACCGAAAAGGAAGATACCTGGGTAGATATTGGGTACCCAGATGTCTCAGCAAACGGTTGGGGCGACAATGATTTAATGCTGGTTGATGATCGTAGCGCCTTTTTAAGAATGAGAGAAACCGATACTTGGCGGCATGTTTACAAGATTCATATAGACACAGGAGAACAAACACTGCTTACCCCCTTTGACTATGACATCGCTTCTTTGCGATCTACAACTGCCAATGAACTTTACTATATTGCCTCTCCTGATAATAGCACGCAACGCTATCTCTATAAAACTGATCTCAAAGGCAAAGGCAAATCCAAGCAAATTACCCCACAGCAATACCAAGGTCTCAACACCTACAATATGGCGCCCAACGGCAAATATGCCGTGCACGTTCATCAAAGTCATAAAGCGGCGCGTAGCGCACGATTTATAAATTTACCTCAGCATAAGACGCTGAAAACCATAGCTGCAAATACCGACTATAGCTCACAGTTGGCACAATTAGAACAACCCGAAGTTATCTTTACCCAAGTTACCACCAAGGACAATCTCAATATTGATGTGCGTATGATACGCCCACCGCATTTTGACCCCTCAAAGTCATATCCAGTGCTTTTCCATGTTTATGGAGAACCTTGGGGACAGGTAGCTTTGGATAATCAAATAGGATTGTGGAATATGATGATGTCCCAGAAAGGCTATATTATTATAGATATGGATAATCGCGGGACTCCTTGTCTCAAAGGATCGGCTTGGCGCAAGAGTATCTACAGAAAAGTAGGCGTCCTCAATACCTCCGATCAGGCTCAAGCGGCAACAGAAATACTTAAACTCCCCTACCTTGATGCCAATAGAACGGCTGTCTGGGGATGGAGCGGTGGTGGCTCTATGACGCTTAATTTGATGTTTCAATATCCCGAAATCTATAAAACTGGCGTGGCGGTTGCGGCTGTCTCAGATCAATTGATTTATGACAATATCTATCAAGAACGCTATATGGGCTTACCTCAAAACAACAAACAGGATTTTATCGATGGATCTCCAAAAACATATGCCCATAATCTCAAAGGAAATTTACTAATCATACACGGCACGGCCGATGACAATGTACATTATCAAAGTGCCGAAATCATCATAGATACTTTGATTAAAGCAAATAAGCAATTTGATATGATGGCCTACCCCAACCGCTCTCACGGCATTTATGAAGGTCGCAACACCCGAAAGCATCTTTATACCCTGATTACAAATTATATACTAGAACACACCCCCGTTAATAAGTCTTGATAGCAACAATAAATTATTTATTCTATGCCTCAACACAATAGCAACCTGCCCTTTACTATAGATCATTTGGATCATGTCGCCATATACGTAGCTGATCTAGAGCGTGCCATATCTTGGTATAAAACCGTGTTAGGTCTCGAGCAACATACTCTTAAAAAATGGGGAGGCTTTCCAGTTTTTATGCTAAGCGGTGCTAGTGGAGTGGCTCTTTTTCCAGCAAACCGTGCCAATCACGTTACAGGGCAGCCGCCTGTTCCATGTATAGATCACTTTGCATTTCGTGTGTCTGCTCCCGCTTTCGCGAAAGCAAAAACACATTTTGAGAAATTATCGCTAGTTTACGAAGAACAAGATCACTATTACTTTAGATCCTTATACGTACGGGATCCCGATGGACATAAGGTAGAATTAACTACCTTGAACGTGACAGATACTGAATATAAAGACGACCTAACTTAAATATTCCTATGAATACTGCCTTAAAAACAATGATCGCAAATATGCCTGAAAAAACAGGCAAATCTTTAGAACAATGGAAAACCCTATTGGATAAAAAAACTTTTGACAAACACATGCAAGCGGTTAATTATTTGAAAAAGGAACACGGCCTTACCCATGGATTTGCCAATACTATAGTGAGCTTATCAAAAGAAGAATCGAGCAGCGAAGAAGATTTGATCAACTCACAATATGAAGGTAAACAGCAGCTCAAACCTATTTACGAGGAATTGATTGCATTTGCCAAGAGCCTTGGAGAGGATGTTACCATAAGTCCTAAAAAAACGACGGTTAGCCTGGTGCGTAAAAAACAGTTTGCACTTATCAAACCTGCTACTAAAACACGTATTGATCTCGGTTTAAAATTAAAAGACATAGCTGTTGGAGAGCGATTGGAGGGGTCTGGCCCCTTTGGTAGCATGTGCACCCATCGCGTGAGAATTACTAGCCCAAATGACCTAGACCAAGAGCTCAAAGACTGGATTTCCCTGGCCTATGCTAAGGCAGATTAATCGATTTGGGGTAGAAAAACGTCTCTAATAATGCATCATCAATTGTCAAAACCGTCTCATCTATAACTGCTCCTATACGTGTCTACTATTACCTTATTGCAATCTCTAATTGCCAAAGAATTTGGCATTAAATCTACAGCAATTAAAAAAATGGCTGGTTATGATAATGCCAATTATCTTGTACAGAATGCCACGAGTTCATACGTATTTAAAACCTATACCTACACCCAGGTACTATTTGACATCGTAAAAGAAGAGTCAAGGGTGCTGGCAGCAC
Organism: uncultured Flavobacteriaceae bacterium; assembly: GCA_964549485.1. Taxonomy (GTDB): domain Bacteria; phylum Bacteroidota; class Bacteroidia; order Flavobacteriales; family Flavobacteriaceae; genus Dokdonia. The sequence goes on along the minus strand of CAZJWI010000026.1, from coordinate 14,727 downwards.
TTAGTGAACACCAGAGTACTGCTTATCCAACACCTATTGCTTTTTCCGATACGCAATTGGTCAAAGTACTTACTATTGAGGGAGAAAAATATATCGTACGTATGCTCAGCTTTCTCTCGGGTAGTTTTGTGGGAGAGGTTACGCCTTCAGAAGATCTGTATGTTGATTTGGGGGTGTTTCTGGCCAATTTGGATCTTCAACTACAGCAACAGAGGTCTGTAGTCTTTCAGGCCCGCCAGTGGGAGTGGGATTTAGAACAGTTACTATTAAATACCAAATATATACCTGAGATACCCGATGCTCACGACAGGGCAATTGTTTCCTACTTTATGATGCAATATCAGACTCATGTACTCCCTGTACTTCCTGAATTGCGCAAACAACTCATTCACAATGATGCCAACGAGCAAAATCTCTTATGCAATGACGATAAAATAACTGGCATCATCGATTTTGGAGACATGACACACTCGGCCCTGATCAATGAAGTAGCCATAGCCCTGACCTATATTTGTTATGATAAAGAGGATCCTCTAAAGTGGGGCATGGCCTTTCTCAAAGGCTATCATAGCCGGCTTCCATTAGAAATGCAGGAAGTTGACCTTCTGTATTATCTCATAGCTGGGCGTTTGTGTACAAGCGTTTGTAATGCAGCTCACTCCAGAAAAATTGATCCCTCAAATACCTATGCCACATCTAGTGAAGACCATGCCTGGAAAGCCTTATATCGTTGGTTGGAAATCAATCCGCTCAAAGCAAAAAACAGGTTTAGATCTGCTATAGGGGAAACAGTAGCGCCAGTTGCGAGCATAGAACAAAAAATTACCTCGCGCCAGCAGCATATCTCGACAATTTTATCATTGAGTTATCGAGAGCCTATCTATATGACAGGGGCAGCCTTTCAATACATGTACGATGGTTATGGCAACACTTATCTAGATGCATATAACAATATTCCTCACGTAGGTCATACCCACCCTCGGGTGGTAATGGCCGCCCAACGACAAATGGCCACTCTAAATACGAATACGAGATATGTATACGACGATTTAGAAAAATATGCGCGAAAACTCCTTTCTAAAATGCCTACAGGATTAGACAAGGTCTTTTTTGTGAACTCTGGAAGTGCCGCCTCCGATCTGGCTATACGCATGGCACAGGCACATACCAAAGAAAAAACATTGATGGTCATGGAGCATGGATATCACGGCAATACACAAATTGGTATAGATATTAGTGACTACAAATTTAATGACAGCAAAGGACAAGGACAACGATCTTATATTGTAAAAACTGCTATAGCTGATCGCTTTCGCGGAAAGCATAAAGGTGAGGATGCTGGAAGCCGTTATGCTGAAGAAGCCATAGCACAATTGCATCAATTAGACAGTGCTATCGCAGCTTTTATTTCTGAACCTATTGTAGGCTGTGGTGGTCAAATACCCTTGGCACCTGGATACCTCAAAGAATTGTATCCAGCCATCAGGGCGCAAGGTGGACTATGTATAAGTGATGAGGTACAAACTGGTTTTGGCCGTATTGGCACGCATTTTTGGGGCTTTGAGGCTCAAGATGTAGTACCCGATATGGTTATACTGGGCAAACCCATGGGTAATGCACACCCAATAGGAGCTGTAGTAACTACAACAGCTATCGCCGAGTCCTTTGAAGAAGGAGTAGAGTTTTTTAGTTCATTTGGTGGTAATCCAGTTTCCTGTGTCATTGGTCAGGCTGTTTTGGATGTTATTGAAGAAGAAGATCTACAGCACAAAGCCCGCGAAATGGGTGGGTATTATAAAAAGGGATTACTTCAATTAAAAAAGCGTTTTCCAGTTATTGGAGATGTGAGAGGGTCTGGCCTATTTCTGGGTATAGATATAGTACAGAATGATGGTATTACGCCAGATACAGCGCTTGCACAACATATAAAAAATGAACTTAAAAGAAAGTTTATTTTAGTGGGTACCGATGGTCCTTATGACAATGTAATTAAAACGAAGCCGCCATTGTGTTTTACAAAAGCGAATGCACAAGATGTTATTGACGCTATAGAAGCTATTCTTTTAAACAGATAGCAATTGCCCAAAAACAAGCTAAAAAAAACACTGCTACCATTAAGCAGCAGTGTTTTATATGTCGGGGTGGCAGGATTCGAACCTGCGACCTCCGCGTCCCAAACGCGGCGCGATAACCGGGCTACGCTACACCCCGATGGTGTATTGCGGCTGCAAATATAGCCCTATTTTTAGAATTACAAACCCTTTTTAAAAAAATATCTGAGGCCTCTACTTTTGTTTAACTTTTTCAGTTATACAGCCCCTAGTGATTTTGGTCTGACTTAGACAAATTTATCGAGCTTTACCACGCAAATAATTGTACCCTCTATATCTAGAACTTTTTACTCCCTTCATTCAGGTTAAATGCCCCTATTTTTAATTTTTAACATCTAAATGCTTTATTATTAGGGTTTTATGTTTATTTTTAATGTATAATTATTGTACCCCTTCACTTTTTTTACGTTCCTTCAATTGATCTTTCTCTCGGTCAATATTGTTTGTAACGCTGTATTTGATAAAACTTAAAATAAGAAATCATGCCCGAAGAAAAGAATGTTCGCATCATTGAGTGGCCTAAACAAAAAGCTTATCTGCAACACTACTTTCAGTTAGACGAGCCATGCCCCGTCTCTATTGTATTTGATGATGCACCCGCCCACGTAAAGGTGAGTAATGAAAAAGATGATCCCTTTCAGGTAAATATGAATATGAACCTGAAGGCCGTAGACGAAATTCCCGTTTGCATTCGTATTTGTGAACCTATTTGTGCCGTTAGTGATTACAGTATAGGGATAGAATTACTAGGACAACCACTGGCAAGTATTAGGGTAAAAGGACAAACCAAACTAGCCAATTGTAAAGAAACCCCGCCTGTTAGTGCAACCTGCGTCGATTTTATAGGCATTGAAGCCAAAGAAACTAAAGCTCCATTTACACATAAAGGACTTCAGTTTACACCCCTAGATCAATCGCCGTCGGTGAAGTTTACGGCAATGGGGCAACCTGCCAATCAGATCAAATTGTCTATTCCAGAAGCTGGAATGAGAATTGATTTTCCGTCTGCGGTCACTAATGTGAGTCTTACGGTGGTCAATTTTGGCAATCCCGTCATCAATGTAAATAGCTTCTTTAATGCGACACTAGTGGCTAATCAGTCTGAGATGATTCAAAATCAAACCCGAACATTCAACGTAAATGGCGCTCCAATTACTGCGCTCGAAATCAAAGGAGGGTCTAATGAAGCAGCACTAGTCGAGGTTTGTTTTAATCGAACCAATGTGGGCGCTGAATATCCAGTAGTCATTTTGTAAATAACAGCTCACCTAATCAGTCATACTATTATGGAAAATAGCAAACAAACTCAAGAAACAATAAGAGGTCGTAAGCAACCACCTCAATCCCGCTTACGCGAAATCTCACCCAAAAAAGTCGTAGGTGAGGCACAGCGTATCGTCAAAATGGCTACAGACATACTAGAAGAAGAAATTGCCGCTGGCATTGTAGCAGCCAAGGCTTTAGAGAAAAAGGTAATTGATGTAGAAAAAGTACGCGCTCAAGACAGTGACCACATTATAAGCCGATTTAGAAGTGATGCCCACGAGGTAATTGACATGCTAATGGATGTTGTCTCAGTAGCTGCTACTCAGGTTGAAAAAGCGTCAAATAAAATGGTAAACATCATGCCAGAGGCCAGCAAGCCAACTTCCCAGGCGGTCAATGTTCCTGTATTACAGGCCGATCAAATAATGAGTGCAGGTGCTGCGACAGAAATCAAGATGCAATTACAAAATGACAGCAAAAAACAACCGATGAAAGTCTCGCTAGCCGATGCTGATTTATTTGCACCATCGGGTGAACGCATACTAGCGCGTAATATCTCAGTAACTCCAAAAACATTGACGCTCGAACCAGGCGAAAAAAAACAAGTAATCATACAGGTCAAGATACCAAAAAACACCAAGCCGGGTAGATATGCTGGCCTGATACAGGATAAAAACATAGAAAACCTTCAAGCCATGTTGGCGGTAGAAGTGTCATAAACACATAGATAGGTGGATACGACAATTCTCAAATCGAAGCTACACGATTACCGATCGCTTGCGCTAAAGGGGATTGAGCACTTTGTACCACAATCTGAACCAAAAAAATACCTCTACGATTTGGTACTGGATTACCCTAATCGCGGAGGCAAAGGGTTTAGACCTGGCTTGTGTATTGCGGCTTGTAAAGCTTTTGGAGGAACCGAAGCTCAGGTGATTAATTCGGCGACCTCTTTGGAGTTGTTTCACAACGCGTTCTTGGTACATGATGACATAGAAGATGGTAGTGAATTTAGGAGAAATAAACCTACCATGCATGAGTACAACAATATCGGTATCGCGATTAATGTTGGAGATGCTATGAATGTACTTAGTATAAAACCACTCATGATGAATATGGAAATATTAGGTCCAGAGTTGACCTGGCAGGTGTTTTCAGAAATCGAACATATGGTCAGACAATCTGTAGAAGGCCAAGCTTTAGAGTTGGGATGGAGAAAAGAGAATTTATGTGAGCTTACCGATGATGATTACCTCCGCATGATTCTTAAAAAAACCTGCTGGTATACCACTATTCATCCATTGCGTATAGGTGCTATAATAGGGAGTCAAGGAGCAATAAATGCCGATCGATTTAATCGCTTTGGATATTTTATGGGCACCGCTTTCCAGATTCAGGATGACATATTGAATTTGGTAGGTGACGAGACGGCTTATGGTAAAGAAATAGGCGGAGATATTTTAGAAGGAAAACGCACACTGATGTTAATTCATGTACTCAATCACACCACCGCCAAAGAGCGCAAGCAATTGGTTCATTATTTAAAAGATTGTCGCAGTGAAGAAAGTCTTGATACGGCACAATGGGTGATGGACCGAATGGAACATTACGGCAGTATTGATTATGCCCGTAAAGTTTCAAAAAACATGGCTGGAGCCGCCTTAAAAGAATTTCACAGCAGTTTTGGAGATATCCCTGACTCTGATGACAAAAATCTTATAGAATCCATCATTATGTATATGATTGAAAGAGAATATTAATATGATACATATTTCACCCATACCCAATTACGACTGTGATGTCTTAATTGTCGGGGCAGGTCCGGGAGGCGCCGCCCTGGCTACTTCTCTTGCCCGTGAGCAGATAAGTGTTATCGTCATTGAGGCCCATCGTTTTCCGCGTGATAAAGTGTGTGGTGATTTTGTAGGACCTGTTGCCATTGCCGAACTCCAAAGATTAGGAATTGTCGGCCTTGAGGATTTCCCTAAAACCAATGTAATCAATAAAGCTGCTGTATACCTAGATGGAAAAGAAATTATCAATAGACCTATCCCTCGCAAAGAGGGTGTACCATATCACGGCCGGGTGATTCCTAGAATGACCCTCGATTATTGGTTATTCAAAAAAGCAAAAGAGGCAGGTGCTCAGATCCTTGAAAACACGAGGTTTACCTCTTATACAATAGATGCAAACGGAGTACAGGCAAAAATAACAACGCAAGGGAAGTCGAGTACGCTACGTGCCAAGCTAATTGTAGGTGCAGATGGAAGCAGCTCTACCGTAGCACGAATTTTCTATGGGAGCAAACCATCAAATTTTGATCGTATTCTTGCCGTTAGAGCTTATTACGAAAATATAAGTGGCCCACAAGATCAATGTGAACTCTATTTTACTGAAGCGAGTTTTCCAGGATATTATTGGTTATTTCCCACGGGTAAACACACCGCCAATATTGGCGTGGGTATGGTGATGGAAACCCTTCCTAAAAATGAAACCCATCTCAATGAATTACTCAATACCCTTATTCGGGAAGATGAGAGTTTAAAACAAAGAATAGGTAATGGCACGCCTACGGGTAAAATACAAGGATGGCCGCTGGCTACCTATAACCCAACAAAAGATATCATTAGTAATCGCCTTGTCTTAATAGGCGATGCTGCAGGTTTAATTAATTCTCTTAATGGCGAAGGGATTCAATACGCACTGCTCTCTGGACGCTGGGCAGCAGATACGATCAAGAGCTGTATTGCGGCTGATGATTTTTCAAAGGCAAAGTTGCAATCTTACGATCAAAAAGTAGCCCAAGAGTTGCGCTATGATCTAGCTCTTAGTAATACAATTATTCAGTGTATTCGCAACCGAAAATTTAATCCGTTTTGGATGGAGCTTCTCAGTATTATGGTCTCACGAGCCAGGATTGATGAAGCATACGCAGACATTGCTGGTGGTATACTCGCGGGCATGGAACCCGCTAACAAAGCCATTCACCCCTCCTTTATCACAAAAACAATTATTCAGGGCGCCGTTCATTTTGGATTAAAATCGGCTAGCGGATTGTTAAAGGGGCCTTCGCATTGGTTATCGGCAGTTGCAAAAACAGGTCAATTTGTAGGACATATGGCAAAAGAAATTAAAAATGATCCAAAAGCCTATACAGATTGGGTAATGGGACTCGCTTCCAATGGTATTGAAATCTCTTCCCATATCTGGCGTGATATACATCAAACGATATGGCAAGGCTCAAAAAACAGTAGAACAAATGGCAGAGAAAATGGACAATTCAAAGAAATTAAAGACGATGAATCAACTGCAAAAGTTGATGCCACGTCTGTTAGAAGAGCATAAGGATAATACAGCATTATTACGAGCGGCTATGGCCAATCCTATTCTTGCGCTTGATCACATTGGCATAGCGCTCACTCCCTCTTTAAAAACAGAGGTAGAAAGACGTGTTCGTTTTGATACCAAGACCAGAAAGAAGATAGCAGCTATAGAAAAAGATGTAGAGAAGAATGTAGGAAAGCAACTACCGCTTTCTGACATTCAACAAATTGAAACATTTTTAAAAAACGAGCTTTCCAAAACAAAAACCAAACCTACTAAGAAAGTTACAGATGAGCTCTTACGAGCTCTAAATCAAAGCCCTACTAGCCAGGATGCTATTAAGGAGGCCTTTGGGAACTCAAAGACGTATTCCTACCTGCAATCAAAAGATAGAAAGAGAACCAAAGACCCCTTAACCGAATATAAAAAGGTACATCAGATAATTCCTATCCTTTTAAAGTACCGTGCTCTAGAAGCTCAATTTCCAAGGCTAGCCTCCAAAGAAGCCTTTGACAATATCCTCAAAGAGAAAAGCCCTGAAAGAGGTGTACGTTTTAGCAAAGTGCGTTTTCGCCTGCAGGACCGAGAACAACGCAAAGCAACAACGGTAAAGGTCTAGCCCGTCCTAACCGGATAGAAAATATTATAAAATTTACGATTATGCCAAGTACACAAGGATTTGAAATCGTTTCAGAAGTTACGGTTAACGTATTGAGAGAAATTTTACACGCTGCATGGAAATCTGGCGATGACCTCAGCGGTGAAGGCGTCATACCTGAAAAAATGGAGATTATGCCGGGTACCGCCTTGGGACCATACCAACTCAAAGAAGGAACTGTACAAATACCTAAAGAAAACTTAGGGCTAGATATGGAAACTAGTATTAACGGAGTCAAGATAAAGCTGGGCACTATTGTACATGTAGAGGTAGAAAACCCGCCTATACCATCGGCCAAATTTTTTGATCTTACCTCAGATATTGAGATTAAAGTTCCAATTACAACTTTGGAAGGAGGTGTTAATGTAGGTGCCAAACTCAATGGTCTAACCTCGTCTGATGTAAGTGCTAGCATTACCAGCGGTGACCCAATTGGGCCTATTACGGCGGCAATGGTAGAAGAATACATACATGAAAAATTACGCAATGACGATAGTTTTCCAAAGATTTATCCAGACATCCCTATTAACTTTCCTCCATTTAGTATGGATGCACGTCTAGAATTATATGACGATGCCAGCGATCCTTCCAAAACAGCGGTAGTAACGTATCCCAATCCCAATCAAGTCAAGGTGGCCATACCGTGTTATATGAGATTCTATAATATTAGCGGATCTGCCTTTGGGTTTAGTATGGCTACGCCCATGGGTATTACAGCCGTAATCGAGATGATTACAAACTTTAGCGTAGTCGATGATCAGGTTGAGGCCCGACTAAGCGAAGCTGTTACTACTTTGACAAATATAACGCCAGCCCCTGGCGTAGAAGGCACTAATTATACGAGCAATAAAACTGCTGCTAATTTTGGTGGGATTGATCTCGATGCGGTCATAGCTAATAATTTTGCATTAATTGCGCAAAATGAACTCTCCAATATAGGAGATGTGCAAGAGCAGGTCCCTTCTGTAGCAACCCTTGAAGATTTTATTGCAGAAGAAGTAAGAAAGGAGTTAATAAACCGAAAGGAAATCTTGATATGGGAACCCGTACCGCCCGAAGGTAGTGACGTCACTATCAACGACGTCACCATTAAGGCGTTAGATCAAGGATTAGCCATGGCGCTCAATAATCTTGGAAGTGGGAACGCCGATGCCCTTAGTTTTTTTGTACCCAATGATCGCGATTTTGCGACAGCGATTAATGGAGCAAAAGTCATTGCAGCTATTAACCAGGCCATCGATGACGAATTTGGTAGTTTGCCCACTACCTTAGACGATAAGGTGGAAGGAAAAACGGTTAAACTCAATAGCCTTTCCCCAAGTTTAAAGAGCGGAGCTATAGACTTAGAGGGCGAGGTAACCGTAGTAGATGCTATTGCAGGTAGTATAGATGTAGATGCCGATTTTGATGCAGACGTAGGCCTAAGATGGATCAACAATCCCGATGGCCCTGGGCAAATGATTGAGCCCTTTGTCATAGGTGAACCTGATGTCGACTTGTCGCTTTTGGCATGGATCATATCTTTTCTCATCGGTTTTATCACCTTTGGTATTGTTGGGGTCATTATCGTAGCCGTTGTACTTTCTATTGCAGATGATCTGGCCGAATCTATTGGTGCAGCAGTAATTAGAGACGATATTTCTGATCAAATTAAAGGGATTGGCGCCTGGCCTCAATCGCTGTCAAATATTGGAAATATTGATGCATCCTTTGCCAATCCTATCGATATAGATGCACAAAGTGTTTTGTTTTCGGGCACGATGATTATCACCAGTATGCACGCCTTGACCTCAGAAGATTTTGCCAATTCTAACGGGCCGTATTTTGCGGTTGGAAATCAAGCACTCCTCTTTGATGGTGGCGCAGAGAAAGCGACCTCAGATACCTTTTGGGATTTTGATGATGGTCATACCGATATCCTCAGAAAACCAAGTCATGTATATGGCAAGAGCGGGCTTTATATCGCTAAGTTACGTGTGGCAGTTACCGAAGAAGGTGGTGTGACTACCCGACATTTCACGAAAGTGAATATAGCAAATGTAGCCCCACAAGTGTTGATGCCTGATAATATAACGGTTAATGAAGGTGAGGAAGTGCCGCTGATTATCCGCTTTATAGACGTGAATTGGTTAGACAAGCACACGGCAAGTATTGACTGGGGCGATAATAGTGCTCCAGAAGATCTTATTGTCTCTCAAACTAATGAGCCTCCACAAGCTCAAGGCGAAATGATGGCCTGTCACGCCTATTGTGACGACGGTAGTTATACGGTTAAGGTTACTGTTAGAGATGATGTAGGCGGTATTGGAGTAGGTCAAATGCTTATCACCGTAGAAAATGTAGCTCCCCAAGTGTATCTGCCCGATGTGTTGTATACTTTAGAAAAGCAATGTGTACGACTAGAAGGCTTTTTTACAGATCAAGGTTGGTGTGATACCCATACAGGGGTTTGGCATTTGGGAGACTGTAGCAAACGCAATGCCTTTATTGAAGAGATAAATCTACCTCCTCAAGCCGAAGGTCTGGCACAGCTTGCTCATGCCTTTGATTGCTGTGGAGATCATCAAATCAAGCTAGCTATCACAGATGATGATGGCGCAACGGGCTTTGACACAATGACCGTACATGTCAATACCTTAAAAAATAATATGCTTGAAGATGGCTTTTATATTTTTTCTTTAGGTGGTGATCGCAATGATTTGATTATTGCCAATCACTGGTATCCCTACGCGGCTCAAATTGATAGTTTTACAGCTGCTAGCAACCAAACCTCGATAGACCTAGACTATGCTTATGAGATTGGAGTGGTCTCTGAAGGACAACGCTCTCAAAAAATGATATTAAGCGGAAATTTAGAAGCTGGTATTATGCAGCGTATTTCAGTCAATAAAGATTGGGACTATGAGTTTACAGCGCATTTTCATTCTCCAGACTACCATAGCATGGTGGCAAGAATTGGTATTGATCCATTGGGAGGAGCAGACCCTACTGCTTCATCGGTAGTTTGGCGCGAGCTAAGACCCGGACTACAATGGAAAAATATTACCGTACGTGCTAGCGCCAGAGCCAAGCAAATCACACTATTTGCAGGTGGTATCCAACCGCAAGGCGGGCGTAATAGTATTTTTATAGATCAGACTGCCTTGTATCAAATCCAGCCCCATTGCCCTATAGAACAGCAGTGTGAAGAAAGCTGTATCCACTTTGCCGATCTTAATAGCGACACCATCATTACACAAGAATTCGAATATAAACAGTTGTTGTTTACTCCGCCAAAAGAAGGGCTTTTTATGACCCAAATAGGCAGCCCTCAAGGCCAGTCAAAATTAGGGTTTCACAATGCTGGGATGCGCATTAAGTTCCCAATAGCCGTTGATCAGGTTGAGGTTACAATAACCAATCACGCCGGACGGGTCATATTCTTTGAAGCGCTTTTTGAAGATGAGGTTTTAGAAAATTTCCAAGAAATTATAAGTAACGAAACCAAAACCATACGCATTGAAGTAGAACAGTTTAACGGTCTGGTCATCCACGGCGGTGACTCTGAAGCTGCCTTGGTTGAAATTTGCCTTTGTATGCCTGTAGAGGACACGACAATAATAGATCAAGAAGAGACTGTGGCACGACCTGGTGTAACAACGGCTGCTACCTTATTTGAAGTTCAGCAAAGAAAGCAAAATGGTACTTCGGCAAACAATCTTATCGCAATAGACATGGATGAATAAATAACATAGAATGCCTGAAAAATCAAAGTGTTGGTTTTTTGGACTAGGCCACCGCACTGATTGTTGTGCTCTTAGTTCAAAAAAAGAGAATGAAGATCCGATTTTTTAGGCATTCGCTATGTCAAAATAGAAGTTTGCAATAGGTGTATTGTTCTTCATTTCTCCTTTTCAATTTGCTACCTTTGTCGCAAAATGTAATGTATGCTTATCATAGGAATTGGCGGCGGCACGGGTAGTGGCAAAACCACTGTTGTCGAACAAATAGTATCAGATTTCCCTGATGGTCAGGTCACTGTAATATCTCAGGATTCGTATTACAAAGATCTCTCCCATCTCGAAATGAAAGAAAGAGTTCTTGTCAATTTTGATCATCCCAATGCTATAGACTTTCAGCTGTTGTGTGAGCATCTCAAAGAGTTAAAAGAAGGCCGCTCTATATTACAGCCAGAGTATTCTTTTGTGGAGCACAATCGCACCCAAGAAACAGTCTTGACCAGCCCAACTAAAGTATTGGTCGTAGAAGGAATATTAATATTGACCGATCCCACCATACGCGAATTGTTTGACATCAAAGTCTTTGTGCACGCCGATAGCGATGAGCGCCTTATACGCAGGCTAAAAAGAGATATAGCCGAAAGAGGACGTGATCTGGAAGAAGTGTTACAGCGCTACCAGACTACGCTAAAACCTATGCATGAGCAATTTATAGAACCAACCAAAGAGTTTGCAGATATTATCATCCCAAATAATCGCTATAATAATGTAGCTATAGACATCGTTCGTACCATAATAAACGAGCGCGTATCAGCGGGGTTTTAGTATATTTACAACTATGGGGTTAAAAGCGCTAAGACAAAAAAAATGGTTTAAAATTTTAAGTAATAAGTACTTATTAATTTTTATCATTTTTTTGATTTGGATGTTCTTTTTTGATGGGAGCTCATGGCTTTTGCATCGTGAATTGGATCAGGAAATCGATAAATTGGAAGGTAACATTGAGCATTTCAAAAAGAGTATTAAAAATGACACCATCCAAAAAAATATGCTTTTGGACAGTGCAGGTTTGGAGCGCTTTGCACGTGAAGAATATCTTATGAAAAAGAAGAATGAAGAAATTTATATTATAGAATACGAAGATAGCATTGCCAAAAATGAAAAAGACTGATCTGTTTACCGAGTTCGAATCGTATTCTGCCAAAGCGTTTAAGCAGCAAATACAATACGATTTAAAAGGGGCTTCATACAATGACACCCTGCTGTGGTCTACAAATGAGGGTATTGATATCAAGCCGTTTTACCATAGAGATGAACAAGCTCGCACCCTAGCTGTGCCTGGTTTGCCCAAGCAATGGCATATCGGAGAAGCGATCTATATTTCTGACCCTGTCAAAGCAGCTTCATTGGCGCAAAAGGCCATCAAGGGCGGCGCTACCCATTTGTCATTTACAGCCGCCAATCCCTTCGATATAGAACTATTAATGGACGATTTGATAGCCTACAAGGTAGAGATGTACTTTGAGCTCCAATTTATCGATCCAGAATTCTATAAAGCTTTATCTGGGTACGCTTTCGCGAAAGCGGTCACCATCACTATCACCATAGACCCTATAGCCCATCTAATCGAGGATGGCAATTGGCATGAGTCGATGCCCGAAGATCTCGATAACTTTACACAAATTATATCGAGCAAGGAAAACCGCGGTATCACCATTGATCTCAGACAGTATCAAAACGCAGGGGCTACCATGACCCAGCAGCTGGCTTATGGATTAGGCCATCTCAATGAATACCTACACCTGTTGGAGACAAAAGGAGAAACCCCTGCCAAGATTACCTTTACAGTTGCTGTAGGGTCGCATTATTTCTTTGAAATAGCGAAGTTGCGGGCGTTGCGACAATTAACTGCCGTTTTACTCGAAGCGTATAAAGAGCTCTTTGAAGACGTAAAGATAGCCATTATTGCACATCCTAGTAGACGCAACAAGACACTTTACGATTACAATACCAATATGTTGCGCACCACCACCGAAGCGATGAGCGCTATACTCGGAGGTGCCAATGCCGTGGTAAATATGCCCTATGACGCCATCTACCACAAAACCAATGATTTTGGCCAGCGAATTGCCCGTAATCAACTCATCATTTTAAAAGAAGAGAGTTATTTTGAAACCGTGAGCAATCCTGCGAGTGGTTCTTATTATGTAGAAGCAATTACCGAAAAATTGGCTTCTAATGCCTTATCGTTATTTAAAGAAGTAGAAGAAAAAGGAGGTCTATTGCGCCAGCTCAAAGAGGGTGCGATCCAGCGCAAAATAAAAGAAAGCGCCGATAAAGAGCAGCAACAATTTGACCAAGGCGAGCTTATTTTATTGGGATCCAACAAGCATCCCAACCCAGAAGATGCCATGCAAGATACTATTGAATTGTATCCATTTCTAAAAATTAAACCCCGAAAAACAATCATCGTACCGATTATCGCCAAGCGATTATCAGAATCTTTAGAACAACAACGTTTAGCAACCGAAAACAATGAATAATTCTATGAAAACAATTAGTTGTATTTGTCTCCTATTACTCATAGTGAGCTGTAAGCCATCCACAAACAAAGTAACCATTGATTATAAGTACAGCGAGGTCGAACAAGCCGTAGACTGCGGTGCAGAGAACAATGCCTTGTTGCACGAAGCTCTTCTTAGTTTTGAAGATGATATTATGCGCAATTATGACCCAGAAAACAAACGCAGGTACAATGCCTACGGTAAATATCTCTTTCCTGGTCTAAAAGGTGCCGCCGAATACGCTAAGCTTCCGAGCGAGCATAGTAAAAAAATTCTCGAGGCGCTGAAAAGCGAAAACATTATTATTTCAGGAGGAAAACACAGCAATTTAAATTATGAACATCCTGCCGTACAGTGCGTTATTGAAGGTATAGAAGACAATGGTATCAAAAGAACCATCAAAGCGCTCACAGAAAGTAATAGTATGAACCCAGCTCTTTTTGATACTCGTATGCGAAACAAAGGTAGAGCCCTAGACAGACAACGTCACTTGGCGATGTACGTAGCTCTTGACGGCTATTACCAATACCTGGCCAATGTTGAATTTACACCCACTACATCCAAATAAATCTACTAATGGGGAGAAGATCACTGCGTCATATTACACTAGATAGTCTCGCGCATAAAGCCGATGACACACAAAATCAACAAACTAGCGATACTGCAGAGGGTATTAAGGTAAAGAAAATCTATACCCAAGAAGACCGTGACAAGGTATCACATCTCGATTTTATTGCGGGTAAACCTCCTTACTTAAGGGGGCCGTATAGTACGATGTATGTAAGAAGGCCATGGACCATTCGTCAGTATGCTGGTTTCTCAACAGCCGAAGAAAGTAATGCTTTTTACAGACGTAATCTTGCCGCTGGTCAGAAAGGCTTGTCTGTAGCCTTTGATCTGGCTACTCACCGAGGCTATGACAGTGATCACGAAAGAGTAGTTGGTGATGTAGGAAAGGCAGGAGTAGCCATAGACTCGGTCGAAGACATGAAACTGTTGTTTGATCAAATACCACTAGACAAAATGTCTGTGTCTATGACTATGAATGGTGCCGTACTTCCTATTATGGCTTTTTATATCGTTGC
>CAZJWI010000025.1:0-17524 GCA_964549485.1 uncultured Flavobacteriaceae bacterium | reverse complement strand
GAATGAAGACCTGGTAGCTCAGTTGGTAGAGCATCTCCCTTTTAAGGAGAGGGTCCTGGGTTCGAGCCCCAGCCAGGTCACTACAAAAGACCAAAAATGCAGTAAAAGTCCGTAAGCACATTGTTTACGGACTTTTTTAATTGTATTGACCAAGGTAAAGGGATGGTGAGCAGATATGCTTTTTACGCTTGTTATAATGCCTTTGATAAGCATATCTATTAAGGAAGGAAGCCAGCACTACCATTATGAGTTGATATATACTTCCAAAAATTTGGCCTTAGATGATGTAAATTGGGCTTGTGAGGTTTGGGCGGGAAGTAAGATACTTGTTCCCATTTCAATTTTTTCTTGATGACCATTAACGGTTATAATTGCTGATCCCTCTACACACATCAGGACAACAAAAGAGTCCAGTGGCTTGTATTGACGCTCTAGCGTTGTGTTTACCGTTAGGACATTAGTCGTAAAATAGGGGCATGAGACCACCTCTGTATAGGCATTGGCTGTAGTATTGTAGGTTATTTTATTGGATTTGGTAGGTGGTTTTGTGGCAGCAATAGATTGTTGTATGTGGAGCTCTCTTTTTTGACCTTGCGCGTCTTCCCTATCCCAATCGTATACTCTATACGTGATATCAGAAGTTTGTTGGATCTCGGCGGCTAAAACTCCAGCCCCAATAGCGTGTACTTCTCCTGCGGGAATATAATAGACATCACCTTTACTTACCCGTTCTACATTAAATACATCATAAACATTTTGACGGTTAATATCTTGTAATACAGTAGTCGAGCTTACTTGCTTATCAAGCCCTACGATGATTTCTGCATTGTCTTCATGATCTACCACATACCACATTTCGGTCTTGCCCTTGGCGTTGTGCAAGGCCTTGGCCATTGTATCGTCGGGATGTACCTGAACCGACAAATTGGTTGCTGCGTCAAGAAATTTAATCAAAAGAGGAAACTCATTGCCAAAGCGTTTGTAATTCTTTTCACCTACTAATTCCTGACCATATTGTGACAATAATGAACTAAGTGTTCTATTGCGATAGGTTCCATTATTAACCATTGTCTCCGAACCTCTAAGCCCAGATATTTCCCAACTTTCTCCTATGGGTAGGTCACAAGCCTTTTTATGTAGTACCGTATGTAATTTTGATCCACCCCAAGGCTTTTCTTTTAATATGGGCTCAAATTTGATGGGATATGTTTTCATGACAATATGGATTAGAATCGGTTACTTTAGGCAGCTATAGCTATAAGTTCTTCGGCTGGGACATGCGTAAAATTGGCTTCTACGGTAGTAAATGTGCGATCTGCCTTGCCAAAAACATTATAGTTGAGCCAGATATGAGCCAATCTTCCTGGTATTTCAATGGCATCCCGCATACCCAATTTTGAATCTTCAACATGAACCCAACGCATCAGAGGTTGTTCTGTGATTAGAGACATTACTCTAGATTTACCAATAAATTTTTTGAGTCTCAGGAAAATTTCAACATCAAATAACCATCGGCTCACAAATGCCTCCTCATATACCACAGGTACTATAGATCTAGAAAATACCTTGGCACCGCATTGCGTATCACGTATGGGCAAACCCAGAATTAAAAGGATGAATTGTTTGACAAATTTGGAGAAAACATTACGCATAAAATTGCGCTCAATAGCCCCGCTCCCTTGCGCATTTCTAGACCCAAACACGACTAATTTATTCTCGCGTTTTAAGGTCTTTACCAAATCCTTAAAGTCTCTAAAGTCTGTGGAGAGATCGGCATCCATAAATCCGATATGAGCGATCTCGGGCATACTAAATAAAAACCGTGCTCCCGCTCTTACAGCTGTAGCCTTACCCGAATTTTTCTTTACGTCAACAATACTAATTCCTTGGGGTACCTGAGCTTTCATAGCATATAATACTTGTAGCGTATTGTCTTTACTTCCGTCGTTTACAAAGCATAAATGGTAATCTGAATGCTCCCGAATAAAGGAAACGAATGCCTGGGTATCTAGTCTTTTTTCTTCATTGTAACAAGGTATGATAATGCCTGTTTTCATAATGTACTCTTTTTAGTGTTTGTGAAAAATTATAGGGCAAACATAGCCTGAGGGCACTCGCTCCTGCTGGTCTTTTCGACAGATGGACTTTTGCCGTAGATTAAAACCACTCATCGACAGATGAACCATTTATCGAAAGAAGTATCTTTGAATAATCGTAAAAAAGCTATCTTATCCACCCCAGAGAATGCAGTCAAAAACCAATAAATACTTAGTAACCGCCCTGCTTTTAGGAATTATCTTCCACGGCACAACTATGTTTTTTACTGTAGAAAGGACTTATGATGCCCTTATCCATCTATTTTTTGCCAATCACTATGCAAACAGTTGGTTCGAACCCTGGAATTATAGTTGGTATACAGGATTTACGGTAACAGGCTACCCGCCATTGGTTCATCAAGCCATTGCTGTTTTTTCCTATATAGGAGGTCTAAAATTTGGTATGTTTACTGTGGCCCTTATTGGGGTGATTCTTTTTATCACAGGAGTGTATCGTTTTACTCAAGTACTCATTCCCAATAAGAAGGTAGCCGGATATGCAGCTATACTCGCTGTATTTTCTTCATCCTTTGTAGAGACGCTTCACATATTTGGTCAATTGCCTAGTATCATCGGCATTTCGGTATTGATGCATTCCTTACCCGAGATTTACCTTTGGGTCAAAACGGCTCAAAAAAAGCATTTGATAAAAGCCTTAGTTCTTTTGTCTGTCACTGTAACTTCTCATCACGTCACCCCTATTTTTGGCATGGTCTTTTTTATATTCCCTTTGCTAGGTATGGTCATCATGGACGCCGCCAAAGAAGAGGTGGGCAGCTTTAAAAAGGTTACTTTTTTTGCTTTCGCGAAAGCTTTACAAACACATATCAGGCGTATTATAGGCTTTGGAGCAAGTGCGCTAGTGCTTATTATTGTTTGCATTTTGCCCTATTGGTTAAATACCAAAAACAATCCAATTACACAGGTTCCTATCCCGCATGGTTCTCGTGACAATTTTTTAGAAGTGCTTTCATCGGGGCTGGTGTTCTTTGTGATTCCTTGGGGGCTCTTACTGTTTTTACTACCCTATTTCTTTTACCGTTATTTTAGTAAACGCCTGTTATTTTTTGGTATTTCTTTTTCGCTTTTACTGATTTTGGGTACAGGTGGTACCACCCCAATACCCCTGGCTATCTTAGGTGATAATGCGTTTAATATATTGACCCTTGACCGGTTTACACTTTGGGCTTCCATTATGGCATTGCCTGTGTTTGGAGAGTTTTGTTATCGCTTTGTCGAGGGAGATTACAAGAGCTATTTACAGCAAAAATGGGGTGTGATCGTGCATCGCAGCGCTGGCGCCTTTCTGGCTTTACTCTTTATCCTCATGGCTATTTTTACAATGACATTAGGAAAGTTTAGACCCAGTCAACCCGACCCCATCAAAATGACACCCATTGTCAATTTTCTCAATGAAGACGAACATCATAAATGGAGGTATTTGCCTTTAGGATTTGGAGATCAGATGGCCTGGCTCTCGGCACAAACCAGGGCTACGACCGTAGACGGAGACTATCACTCTGCAAGACGCCTGCCAGAATTAACAACTCGTGCTGTAGAGCGCTTAGAGAATTCGAAATATCGAGGTATTGAAGGCATAGGATCACTACAACAATTTCTGACCGTCCCAGAAAAATACCATCTCAAATACGTATTCTCCAATGACAAATTCTATGACCCTTTACTTTACTTTACAGGTTGGCATCGGCTTAGTTTATTGGAAAACGGTATCATGGTTTGGGAGAAAGCGGGTATTGCACCGCTACCCAGCGTCTTAGCTAAAGAAGAGCTCCCGCTCTATCTCAAATTGATGTGGGGTATTATTCCTATTGCGACCGTTTTGATCTCCTTCTTGATATATCTAAATGCCATGTGGCAGCGTTCTTTTATTCGAATAAATAATCAAGCTATCTACTTTGAATTAAAGGCTCACTATAAAAGGCTTCCTACAGTTGTTTATACAGGATCTATCATCTGGTCAATCCTATTGATACTCTGTATCTCTTATGGAGCTTATCGCTTGTATATAGAGAATACAGCACAACTTTCACCCAAAAATGTATTGACGGCCTATTACGATGCGCTAGATTTTAAAGAATTTGAACGGGCCCATGGGTACCTCAACCCAAAAAGTCAAAAATCGCTTTCACAATTCATGCTCGAAATTTCTGTGTCTGATGGTTTGTTGAGTTCTTATGCCAAATTGGATAGTCTAAACATCAACATAAACCCTACTTCAGACACAACGGCTACTGGAACGGTTGATGCCAGTTGGATAACTCCTTTGAAAGAGATTGAGACACATCAGACACTTTCTCTAGAACGCTTGTCTAACAAATGGTATATCGTCCCTAATGATATAGACCCCGATATTCCACCAGACCAGTTGCTGATACAATCTCATACGGGATATTATAATCACGGTAAAAGAGCGGTCACTTCACAGAAAACGTATCATAAGGATGTGCTCAAACAACCCGTTGTAGAAGTATTATCTGCCAGGTTGGTACAAATGGACACCACCTATGCCCTGGTGGGCGAAATTCAAAATGTCGATAATATCCCAGCCGATATTTCTGTAACTGGAGCCCTATATAGTAATGATGATCGTGAACTCGCTCGATTTAACGCCAAAGACGTTATCAAACACAAGCTCCTGCCAAAAGAAACAACCTTGTTCAGAGTAAATTTTGAAGGAGTTGCTTGGCGCTCAGTAACAGATAAAAAACCGACTTCTTTTGATCCTGATGCTTTTTCAGAAATCGATTTGGACGGTGTTCCAGAAAAATTTGAAATTCAAGTAAGTGCCAACGTGGCCACTAAGGAGATATACCCCACTGTAGGTATCGCTCAGGTACAACAAGTACAGGAACAACTTGAAGGTGCACTTTTTAATACGAGTATACATCAAACGACCATTGCACAACTCCTTATTGGGTATTACAACGAGCAAAAGGATGTATTATGGGTGGAGTCTACCTATGTAGATGAAAGTGTGCGACAACAACGCAAGCGGCCCTTTACAGCGCCCTTATATCAGAATAATCTACCTAAACTAATTAGTGATCGTATGGATAATGTATTAGTTAATGGATTGGCCAATAGCAGTATTGCTGCCAAGGTGGTTCCAAAACGTAGTAAAACTGACTCCATAGATCGCTTTATTAAAATCAAGAATATGCCCTACCGGTATATTACCCTGCACACCAACAGTTATATAGGTAATCCAAAATGATAAAAACGGCGCATCATAGTATTGTAAAACTGCTCTTCTTAATAGGAAGCTGGTTTATTTGTGGGTGTACCAGTACATCAGAGGTAACACCTACTGTTTCCAAACAAGTGAGCGTTGAAGCTGTAGCCAATACTCAAGTAACGAATCTTGGGTTAAAAATACCTTTAACCACCGGGCTAGAATCACTACCACAGCATACTTATCTCAGTGTGAGTACTTCTCTTGGAGCTACTCTTCTCACTCCCGTAGGATCTAAAAAAGACTACTATTTTTACCTCCCTCCCGATTTCTCAAAAAGGGCTGGTTTGGTAAATTATTGCCTCATCGTAGATGGCAATACCATTGAAAAAAATAGTTTTGTCTTAGAACCAGAATTATCACAACTAGGGAGCGTAGAAACCTACGCAGGGCCTAGAAGTATCATGGCCAATACAAGAGATTTTACCATGTTGGTCAGTATTCCAACAGACCCCTATGACAATTTACTTACAGATGGCATCCCAATAACACTTTTGTCTCAGTTTAAGGACAAGGTTGTCCAAACGAAAAAGGAGTTAGAACTAGGATTTGCCTGGGTTCGTGTACCGGCCCCTCTGGAGACCGGTCGGATAAGCACTGCAAGTACCATAAACAACATCGCCTCCGAAGAGCTAGCCATTGATGTATTTTCTGATCTGGCTCAAGATTTTTCGATAGATGTGTCTAGGAATCACACCTATGCCGACGGCAACCAGATATGCACCTTTTCAACCTCACAAATCAAAGACCAATACAACAACGTCATTCCCGATGGGACTGTGGTTGACTTTTTTGTAAAAGATGATCTTGGACGACATTGGAAATTATCGGCAACTACCGTCAATGGGTACGCTTTCGCGAAAGCGTTACATCCAGAAATACCTTCTATCTGGAAGGTACAGGCTACTATGCTGGGTATTGCCAAGAGCCAACAAACAGTAGTTACTTTTGATGCTATTCTAGATAGGCTACCCGTGACCCTTGAAGATAATAAAGTTGTTGTGGGGCCACTACACAGTTATATGGGACAGCTGGTAGAAGATGGCCTAAGAGTAGACCTTATTTTTGGTGATCAGATTGAAACTGCTTTAACCAGAAACGGGAGGGTCATTTTTGAACTAGATACACCAGCAAAGCGAGACCAGTCACATCAAATGGAGGTAAGAGCACTAGGACTCAAACAACGTATTACACCTGCTAGAGATGAAAAAAAATAAAGCGCTCTACCGTATTTTGATTATCCTAGGCTTTGTAGGCATCAATGCCGCTGTGCTTTTTGGTATAAGTCAGGTAGTGGCATATTTGAACACAGGAGCAGACAGAGCCAAAATGCTTCACCTTGACGGTAATGAACAACGACCTTATATACCAGAGACCGTTTGGACATCGCTTGACCAGCCGGGTCGTCCTATAGAAAAGGCCAACCTAACAAAAATTGAACGTGATTATCTCGATGCCTGGCAGGCCAAAAACGAGGCCTTTTTTACGGGAGATAACCAAGGTCTTTTTGATCACTATACCGAAAAGGCAAGAGCAAAGATAGAAGCGCTTATCGCCATCAATACGGATGCCAATAGCTCTATTGAAACTACCACACATCAGCATCATCTGGCCTTAGAGTTTTACAGCGCCGATGGCACCCTTGTGGTCCTTACCGACAAAAACGTCTGGGGTACCCAAAGGTTTTATCAAAGCGATCATTTCATAAGCCAACAGGATTTTATGAATGATTACAGGGTCATTCTTTTACTCGAAGATGGATTTTGGCGTATTAGACATATTGAACAGACTGCCAGTCACCCGCTGCCCAAATCTGCTGCGATCCCTCTCTCTGACCTTTCGCTTATGAATGGCGTCAATTATTATCCGCAGCATTCGCCATGGGATACCTTTGGTGATACCTTTGCAGCCGATACATTGTCGCGTGACTTTAAACTGATCAGAGATCTTAGGCTTAATACCATTCGCGTTTTTGTAGGTTATCAAGATTTTGGTAAGGCCTATGTATCCCAACAAAAATTAGACAAACTCCAACAATTACTACATCAGGCGCATTCAAATAATTTAAAAGTTATCCTTACCCTTTTTGACTTTTATGGCGATTACAGTATGCAAGATTGGACCCATACCAATGCCCATCTCCAACAAATAGTTACGGCTGTAAAAGATCATCCCGCGCTTATAGGATGGGATATTAAAAATGAACCCGATCTCGATTTTGACAGTCGTGACAAAGACAATGTGCTCTCTTGGCTACAACACAGTATGGCGTATTTAAAATCAATAGATGATACGCATTTTGTCACCATAGGATGGTCTAACCCAGAGACTGCCCTGCTCTTAGAAGATCAGGTCGATCTAGTTTCCTATCATTATTACGAAGATCTTCAAGATGTAGCATTGGCACATCAAAGGCTATCCAAAGCCACCAACAAACCGGTGGTGCTTCAGGAATTTGGTCTATCCAGCTATCACGGTTTTTGGAATATGTTTGGCCCAAACGAGGGTGATCAAGCAGCGTACTATCAGCGTTTTTTTGACATGCAAAAAAGAGATAGTTTTCACTATCTCTTCTGGACACTTTACGATTTTGAAAATATACCGCCAAATGTCGCGGGGGATCTTCCGTGGCGTAAAAATAAGCAGGCGTATTTTGGAATTATCAATAATTCAGGGGTGAAAGACGAAGCCTATACGCTTATAAAAAATCGCCAGGATTAGGCCGAAACAGCCCATTTTGATTTTGGTTGAGTAGCGGTATTAGTAAATACATCCATATACATTTGGGCGATCTTGCTCATTGGATAAGCCGTGGCAGCAGCATAATTGGCCTTTGCAAGACTAATTCTATAGGATTGATCTACTACTAGTGCTGTGATAGCATCGGCAAGGCTTTGACTGTTATCTGGTTCAAAGAACTCCCCTCTGTAGCCCTCCTCTCTAACAAGTATGCTGAGATCTCCCAAATCTGGCATCACTACAGCTTTTCCATAACTTCCTGCCTGATGCAGTACCCCAGAGCTTCCTGTAGTCGAGGTGTAGGGAAATACGACCATAGCACTTTCAGAAAAGAGTTTTGGTACATCTGCTTCGGCCACATAACCAGTAAATGTGATATCGGTAACATCCTTGTATTTTTCCTTTACAGATGCCAGATAACCTATGGTATTCGGGTTATCAGTACCGGCAATAACTACCTCAAGAGGTTGCCCTGTCTGCTCTCTTGCCTTTTCTACCGCCTCAATGAGTACTTCTACTTTTTTATAGGTTCCAAATTTACCAAAGGTCATGATCTTTAACCTATCACCAGTTGTGGTATAAGAAGGTTCTTGCGGTATTTCAAAAGTACCATGTGGTATAAGTACACAGTTAGTAGCCTTGTACTTCTGTTCTAGAATGCGCACGTATTTACTAATTGTTAAGGCCACAGTATCTGCCTTTAAGACGACTCTGGTAAGCATCTCTCCTATAAAATGATAAACTTTCTTTTTGAGCATATTATTGGCAAAACCCGCGCTATCCAGGTCTACAGTTTCCATGATATTGTGGAGTAAGACAGTTGTTTTTACTTTCATGCATTTTGATAGCCAGGGCGAAAACAAGCCTAAGGCTGCTGCTACTTTCTTGTCGCCAAATTTCATAAACTGCAAATTGTACAATATGGCATCGGGCTTTGTTTGCCTTACCGCCTTAGCTATAGAAATAAGATTAAATATGCTATTAAATTTCCAGCATTGCTTAACGGTTATAGCACATCCAGCTTCCTCAAAAGAAAGATCTGCTGTGTTTGGAGCAACATCTGTGAGTAACACCAATTCTGTTAGTTTATGATGCTGCCGAAATTGTTTGACTAAATGGTAGGCATATTCATTGAGCGTTACTTTACTAGGGGGATAGGCGGTGACAATTGCAAGTTTCATAATGGTTATTTTTTTGATGTAATACGTGAATCGGTTTATGCAGCCTGATAATAATTGACCTTGTTTTCGATGGCTGTAAAGAGTTGTTGACACTTGGCCTGAGTAAACCCATAATAGATGAGCTGCTTGTCTTTAGGGAGTTGGCTTTTTATGTTTGACAAAGCCAGCTCGAGCTGTTCTTTTCCATCGTTAAGCTCACAAAGATTTATGGTCAAGCTGTCCTCATATTTTAGTACATTCATAAAGTACTTGGTCAATTCTAAAAGGTGTTCGTTTGCTACTTTTCCTTTTAAACAGATCACCTTATCGATTGTTCTGATTTGTAATGCCATAATGGGTTGATATTTGACGTTTGTTTTTATTTATAGTTGTCGTGATTTGACAGGACAAATTTGCAATTTTGCTTTCGCGAAAGCGGGTATAATTCGATAGATCTTCTGTTACTATAGACCAATGGTCATTAGCCTACGTTAAAGCAATTTGGAGGCCGATAGTGAACTTCTGAAATAGACAAGCTGCGCTATGAGCAATCCTCCCATAGCCACCACCTGAGCGCATACCACATCAAACAAACTCTCGTGAAAAATGCCAATTAAAATCATCTGTAATAGCCCAAAGAGTGCTGTAATTACAATTGGTTTATACTGATCTAAGGACAAGAAGTAATAAGCAAAGACATTGGCCAAAGCAAAGAGTGAGGTAGCCAGAGCATACCAGCCCAATAATGGCGAAATAGCGAGATAGTCTGA
Organism: uncultured Flavobacteriaceae bacterium; assembly: GCA_964549485.1. Lineage (GTDB taxonomy): Bacteria > Bacteroidota > Bacteroidia > Flavobacteriales > Flavobacteriaceae > Dokdonia. Next base: position 7,506 of record CAZJWI010000025.1, on the reverse strand, counting down.
GCCAAACAGTAAGGTGACCGAGAGTTTTGGAAATAGGAAGGTAAAGAGAATAATAGTCGTGGTAAAAAGGCTAATATATTTAAGATATTTCATCAATACACCTACCGCATTATGCCCGTCTTTTCTAAGTCTAACTACCGTAGGCAATAAGAGCATGACAAACATCCAGGTCACAAAATACACCACACGACCAATCAAGGCCAGGGAGGCATAAAGTCCAGCATCGAAGGATGGAAAATAATATTTGACCAGTAGAATATCACTGTTATTACAAATTATTTGGGTGAGCTCATAGGAGGCTGTAAGTAAAAAAAACTGTAGCACTCTCTTATTTTCGGAGGGTGATAAAACCGTTTGAAAAGGAGCTGTGGTTTTTATTTTTCTAAAAGGAAACACCCCAGCAACAAATGAAATCGCTATCGCAATCGAAACTATGACAGAGGAGCTGATATCTAATAGTAAAAGTAATCCAAAGGTCAGTCCAAGCCTACAGATCATCTCCAATTGATAGGTAAGCGATAAGGAGATAAAAGCTTTTCTCCCTTGCAAATTACCGCGATTGGTACTCATTAGAAAGTACAGCGGTATGGCCATGCCAAATATGGTAAACATCTCAGCGGTTTCTGTTTGAAACACCAGTTGTAAATCTTTAGCAAAAACTACTATAGCGCTTCCCAAAAGCATCCCGAACGCTACTGCCTTTTGATAGGCCTTTTTAATAAAGACCGCTTGACGTGAAGCGTCAAATTCGGTAATGAACTTGGCCACGGCCAATTGAAAAGTCATGGCTATAAAGGACAATACTAACATCAGGGTAATCAAAATAGCTGCATCGGCAAAGGCCTTGGGTCCTAACATTCGTCCCAGCCCCAAATTATACAGGTAGTTGCCAGCATTAACAATAAGGGCACTACCCATAAAGATTTGCTCTGAAGTGAGCCTAAATTGACGTAGTTGTGATATGCTGATTATCATAACTTATAGTCTATGTAATTGGATTACGGGTTTATCCATCCTTCTATATGCAATACTCATATGATCTACCCGATCGCTATGATTTGCACTATAAACTATACGTAATGCCTTTTTGTTATTGATAAGTGTAAGTCCCATACTATTGGATTTTAATTATGCTACAAATATCATAGCTACTGGGTGGCCAAGAGGGTATAATTCGACGAGTTGAATTTTACTGTAGTTCAATGGTAGGCTATGCTCTTTTAAGTAAAATATAGCTGGCTGCAAAATTTGGTGGCATATGACTGCTATGTAAGCAACAAGACAGACTGCTGTTTGTATGGTCACGGTGGTTGGGCCAACCCACCTCTCCTCCAATCGACCAAAAGTATAGATGAGTTGCAGTTATCCTCAGATTGAATCTGCTTACCCTCGACCTAACTTGCCACTATAAAATAACAAGGATGAGAACAGCAATAATCACTTTAATTTTTTTAACGAGTATTACTCTAAAAGCACAGGATATGTCTTCTGGATTTGTGCTTTTGGAAACTGGGAACTATCAGGAAGCACAAGCCTTTTTTAAGAATATTTTAAAAGATGACCCATCAAATAAAACAGCTCAGCTTTGTTATGGACGCGCTGTAGGTCTTAGTGGGAACAGCCAAAAGGCAAAGACTATATTCACGTCCCTAATGACAGCCTATCCTGATGATTATGAGATAGGTTTAAATTATGCCGAATCTCTACTATGGAACAGTGAATATGATACTGCCAAAATGGCCTACCAGCAGCTTATAGCTCAAGACAGTACTAATTTTTCTGCCCTGTTAGGCTATGCCAATACCCTATCCAATCTAAAAGAGTACGACCAGGCCATAGACTATGTAGAGCGAGCTTTGGCTGTAAAACCAGGAAATGCCAATGCTGTGACCTCCAAAAAATACATGTTTTTAGGAAAGGCATCGCAACTAGCTTCTAATGAGGCGTATGACCAAGCCATCCAATTGCTTTATTCATTACTTCTCACATCCCCTCTTGATCAAGATTTAAAGGCCGCATTGGCCAATATCTACATCGCGCAAAAAGACTTCTCAAGCGCGAGAGCAACCTATAGCGCACTTACAGATTCTATAGATGTATACCTAGGATTGTCATTGGTGGCTCATCTTCAAAAAAATGAGGTTCAAGCACTTGAGTATGCTAAGAAAGGGCTCGCTTTCGCGAAAGCAGATACAACCAGATTATTGGAAGCACAAGAACGTTATGCACAAGCACTCATCTGGAAAGGCAAGTATTCTTTGGCGCGAAAATATATCACAACACTGTCAGTAATCTATCCAGGTAACCCTCAAATTGCCGCACTAAAAGCTACATTGGGCATGTATACTGGCAAATTTACCAAGAGCATAAACATCTATCAATCAATACTTGAACAGGATAGTACTTCTTTTGACGGGAACCTTGGGATAGCCAATGCCTATCGGGCTCAAGGTAATCTCAAATTGGCTAAAGCCTACGCCCGCAGAGCCTTAGTGTACTATCCCAATCAAAAAGATGCTAAAGCATTGCTCCAAACGATAAACAACCAAATGGCTCCAGTAATAGAAACCATAGGCGCTTTTACTATAGACAATGGAGACAACCAAGCCTATAGTTCGGGATTACGAGCCCAGTTATCAGTTTCTGACCGTTTTAAATCAAGTTTTGCTTATAAGTATCGCACAACAGAAAACAAGACCACAAATACCATGGCATACAACACCTCAGCGAGTATAGGTGCTCAATATCGTATTGTCAATAATACATGGTTATCCGGGAATCTGGGCTTTGTTAAAGCCAATGCCCAAACAAATGAATATTCCGATCTCAACGGATCTCTATTTATCAAATCCAGACCTCTTCCTCACCAATATCTCGAGTTGGGCTACAGTCGAAGCTTACAAGATTTTAATGCCGCTTTGGTAGACAAAAAGATCTTTATGAATAACTACACCCTCAATTATAATATGGGTACCAATATTAACTTGGGATGGTATACTGGCCTAGTACATACCCAACAAACTGATGGTAATGCTCGCAATTTATTATTTAGTTCTTTGTATTATACCTTTACCAAAAGTCCTGTGCTCAAAGGCGGTATCAATTTTCAATACCTAAGTTTTAAAAATCAGGTGCCTAGCTTGTATTTTAGCCCCTCACGCTATAGCGCCACAGAGGTATTTTTGGATCTTAGGGGCCAGACAGCTTCTTGGTCATACAGTGCCAATGCGGCCGCAGGTCTTCAGAGGGTAGAACGAGAAAAAGCCACTACCCTCTTTAGATTAGAAGCCAAGGCCCAATACAACATCTCAGAGCATTTGTTAGTGGGTGGCTATGCCAAATACAGTAACATAGCCGCTGCAACTGCCGTTGGCTTTGAATTTATGGAAGTTGGTGTTACCTTGAGGTGGCAGCTCGCAAAAACTGCAATATTCTCAATAGATTAAGTACAGCCTGATTAGGCAAAACCTATACCAATACTTGAATCAAGTTATCTCTTCACTTAAAAAGGGACACTCTAAATATGTGGCACCTGGCCTCAGCTTGATCTTAAATGATTACCTAATGATGCCGGTGGTCCTTAGGAGATAGCGCAAACCAATACTTAAACTAAAATAAATTACCCTCCTGAAAGTTATCATAACGCTACTATCACTTCGTATACGCTTATATTTTGCATATATGTTATAGAGGCTTAGCTATAAATCCCATTAAATAGCATCGCTATATTTAAAACATGATTAAAGGTATTTTTCTATGAAGAGAGGCAAAGCTAAAATGAGCCTTGGGTTAGGATATCACCATAGGGCTTCCCCAACTAATTCTAAGCGCTCTTGGCATGTTAGAGCCATTTATTATCTATCTACAACTTAAATGCTATCACCACTATTGACTACGGTTCAATTAGGTAATGACCTTATACTTGAACTACCTAAATAGTGCGTCATTTTAATTGCAATAGCCCTAAGAAGAGTAGTAAGTATTAGTTGGCCTAAAATAAGGATGTGGTATTAGGATTTGAAGTATACAAGAGATGTGCATACTCCTTGACCCTTAGAGCAGCTATTTCTCCGATCTGTTAGTATGCCAATTGATTACAATACCAACGCTGGTAAAAATCATATATTCAAGCCCTAGCAAAAAAAAAGCCACCACCGCAAGCGGTGATGGCCAACCATCAATATCAAAGAAACTACTACTTCGATATGAAAAACTTGCCGCTATAAGAGGTATTCTTTGAAGTGAGAATAGTGTATAGATATAATCCAGGCTGTACTGTAGGCGCTTGATAGATTAATGATTTTCTATCGGCAACTGCAATCACCTCTTGCAAATCAACAATTCGACCCTGAAGATCATAAACCCTTATTTGCGCGCTGGTGAAAGCTACAGGTAAGCTTATCGTTGTTTGCTCATTAAATGGATTTGGGTAATTGCGTAAAATCACCTCGGTATTAACTAAAGGGGTATTGGCCACATCTTGGATCAGAGAAAATCGCAAATCTTCAATGGTAAGTTCTTTTTCTTCTACAGTTCCGTTTGCAGTGTAAAGGGTAAACACCACCGAAACCAGATCATTTAATTGAAGTGGGGTATTAAGCGGGCTTTTGAATTGCGTCAAGGGCAGGATCTCCTCCTTGCTCTGGCTGCTCAATGCAATTGCTGTCTTAAACTGATCTTCCCAATTAGAAATACTCTTTTTTATCAGGGTAATTTGCATACTACCCTTTCCCTTTGCGGTAAAACTTAAAGCATTAAATTGGCTCACATCTACCGCTTGAAATCGAGGCGTCAAGGCTCTGTAAACGCCGATGGCAGTGCTGGTGGTGCCTTTTAAAGATATATTGCGTTCTAAGGGCAGGCTATTGGTGTCAAACGTAGTTGTAGTAGCACTTACTTCAAAATTGCTAATAGTAGTGTTGGGCTGAGCATCATCTACTCCCCAAGGACCGTCAGACAGAAACAAATCGTCAGGGGTTTGTATACCATCACCTAATCTAAATCCTATGTCAAATAAACGTGAAGTGGGTATGGTCAAATCTGAAATATAGTCTGGCTCAATAGATATTTGTTGACTAATCGTTTGTGTTGCACTGGTCTCTGTGGTTCTTATCCCTGCGTCCAAAGTAAGGTTTTGAGTGGTATTGGTGTTGACTATTTCCAACTGTAAGGCGCCATTTTTATAACTTCCTTTTTTGACAAAAACAGGAGGTGGGCTAGACAAATTGTAACTCGAAATTGGCTTCTGTACTTCTAATAGCGCTACCACACGCTCTCCTAGACGATACAAGTCATCTATAGAATTGGCCCAAATTTGAAAATTATAATAAGCCGTATTTGGCTGATACTTATCCAAATTCCAATGACTTTCTACAGCAAATGACGCTCCGTCGCTGGTAACTTTCGCCGAAAGGCTAAGCACAAACTCTACACTACCATCTGTATTTTTGATTAGAGATTTTATAAAAGTTTGTCCATGTATATCAATAGTTGAGACTGATAATAAGGCAGCACCTAATAATCTATCACAAATGTATTTGGTATGTTCGTAAACGCCATTGTCTGTCTTTAGCGCCAATATACTTGCTACAGCCAATTCGTCACGTATATAATCTACAGCAAAGACTTGGGTAGCATTAGTAATCGCGATAAGATCTTCAGGAGTAGACTCTACCACATAGTCTTCTTCTATTTCGTCTAGAGGGATAAAGTCTTGAAGTTGCATGCTGGCAGATCTGTAGCCATAGGTTGCACTCTTTTCTACTAAAGGTGCCAAATCCCGTTCAAAACTATAGCTATTTTTAGCGCGATTATAATTGCGTTGCGCAATCGCAGAAGCCAATCGATTATTACTCTCTAAGCCGCCCTGGTCACCAGATGATGCCTGAGGATCTATAGTATCGCAACTCCCATAACCTGAGCAGGACGGATCCTGACAATCTATAAGACCATCGCCGTCATCGTCGATACCATTATCACAAATTTCTTGAGGGACTGGTGCGGTAGGACAACGGGCGCCGTCATTGCTAGCGCTAGATGGACCAAAAGCAAACAAATTAGAATCTATAGCAGACGAGACAGTCAAATCCTGTACACTCTGAATAACATAGATAGTGCCCGTTTGATTGGCGGATACGTAAAATCTTCCAGAGGCGTCAAAATACACCGCGCCATAGGTATAATTAAGTCCAGACAAAATAGGTACTTCTCCCAAAGCTGTGACTGTACCATTTGACGGATTAATACGATATAAAATATTTGAATTTTTGGCTACAGCATATAACTGATTATCGACCGCATTAAACGCCCAGTCGTGAATACTAATATTCTGAGAAAGACTTGCGGTGTTAGTCAATTCGAGATAGGTAGCCGATGATGGATCCAGATCTACAGTGTAATAAGTAGTGCCTCCTGCCTTAAAAAAATACTGGCCATCTGCACTAATAGCACCTACATAACGATTGCCTGTAGGGAGCGCATCAATAGTATAGGTGGTGGTTGTAAAATTTTTGCCGATACGCACTATTGATTTTGAAGGAGACGATAAATAGCCCCATATATAACCGTCTGCAGGATTATAGGCTGCTGCATTTATATTGCCACTAGTAATGTCTGAAGCAGCAAGTATGGCATTACCCGAGGCAAGATCGATGGCGTATACATCATTGTACTGAAAGAGATAGGCACTATAGTCGCAATTAAACGGTATATCCTGAGCTTTCGCTTTGATAGGAATTAGAATTAAAAAAAGAGCAATGATAGATAGCCTTAGTGTATAGTAATGTAGTTTCATATCGCTGTTATATAATTATTATAGCGACAAATGTAGCCTGATCTTAATCCTAGATTAAGACTATTCGTTTGTTGTGGCAATTTATTCGGTAGACAGAAAGAAAGTGTAGACCAGTGGTTTTGCTCCTATAAAAGATTTAGTCTTTTCATAAGCTCAGGTCTGTTAGAACGACTTATAGGAATGACGTCCCTGGCAATCAACACACTGTTGTCTTCTATATCTATAATCTTATTGATGTTGATTATATAAGAGCGATGTACTTTTAAAAATAGCTGTTCTGGCAGCTTCTCTTCTATCTTTTTTAATGTAGAGTGAACGGTATAGTTCTTATCTTCTGTTTTGATGAGTATATAGTCGCCTTTGGCTTCAATAAGGTAAATCGTTTCAAATACAATTTTTATCAATCTCCTATCAATATTGACATACATCTCCTTTTCGGAGGTTTCTTCTTTGGTCTCAGAAACTTTAGGCGTCGTGGGTTGCTGGGTTACTTTAAGAGCTGCTGTTGCACTATCCACTTTTTGTATGGCTTTTAAAAAGCGTGGCAGGCTTATGGGTTTGACCAAATAATCTACGATGCAATCATATTCAAAGGCCTCGATAGCAAAGTTGCGGTCTGAGGTGGTCAATACAATCTTAGGCGGGTTTTTAAGTGTTTCAATAAAATCAAAACCCGTAAAATCTGGCATATGGATATCCAAAAAGATGAGATC
>CAZJWI010000024.1:0-6211 GCA_964549485.1 uncultured Flavobacteriaceae bacterium | reverse complement strand
AGTTGTTAGAGGTGCCTATATGGAAAAAGAAAGAGAAAGAGCTGAAGAAAAAGGATATCCATCACCCATTTGTGAAGATAAAAATGCTACAGATATTAATTATGATAACGCTATAAAGTATATGATGGAGCATGCAAATATGGCATTATTTGCAGGTACACATAATGAAGATAGCTCTTATTTGGTTATGGAATTGGCAAAAAAATACAACATTAAAAAAGATGATGTAAGACTTTGGTTTGGGCAATTGTATGGAATGAGCGATCATATAAGTTTTAATCTTGCTGCAGATGGTTACAATGTTGCCAAGTATATGCCTTTTGGCCCTGTCAAGGATGTGATGCCTTATCTGATACGTAGAGCCGAAGAAAATACGTCGGTAGCGGGTCAAACCAATAGAGAGTTAGAACTTATTAAAAAAGAACGACAGAGAAGAAAGCTCTAATTGGTCTAAAGATTTAAGCGCTACTGTTAGCTTCAAGTAGAGAACGGCTTATTTTGACGGTTCAATCTTTAGAATGGTAGCTATTTTTTCACAATTTTCTATAGAAAAATAGAGTATTTTACCTGCGTCCGTTTTTGAGACTACCTTATATATTCCACAGGGTTTTTTACGGGTTTGGCTTTCGCCAAAATCTACAGCACCTTTAGAAATGATACTATTAATGGTAGTAGTATCTAGGGCTAAATTAAGCCGTGTTTGAAGTGCTTGTTCTGAATATCTATGTTCTTTTAGCCCTATATTTTTGAGCACTCTGTCTTCTGGAAAATAGGCACAACTCGTACGTTTACCACTAAAAAAGAAAGCTAAAATAATTAGGCCTATAGAAAATCCGCCTAAATAATAGCCAAGACGCTGAATGAGTTTCATGAATTAAAAAATGAGCAAGTTGATATCGCGATATGAGAGATTAAACCAATCTGCAATAGATTTATTGGTTAGGATTCCGTGGTAAAAGTACAACCCATTTTTTAATCCACGATCAAAACGCAATCTATTTTCTACACCACCTTCTTCTGCTATTTCTAGCAGATAAGGTGTAAAAATATTACTTAGAGAAACCGAGGCAGTACGTGCAAATCTTGCTGGAATATTAGGGACGCAATAGTGTGTGACTCCAAATTTATTAAATGTCGGATTATCATGAGTAGTGACTTCACTCGTCTCAAAACAGCCACCCATATCGATACTAACATCAATTGCTATAGCACCTTTTTTCATTCCTTCTATCATGGCTTGGCTCACAACAATAGGGGCTCTATTTTTTCCTCTCACCGCTCCTATAACCACATCGCAGCGCTTGAGCGCCTTAATTAAATTTTTAGGTTGTAGGGTAGAAGTGTATAGTGGCCTACCTATATTAGATTGAATACATCTAAGCTTTGTTATTGAATTATCAAAGATCTTGACATTAGCACCAAGACCAATAGCCGATCTTACCGCAAATTCACCTACAGTACCAGCGCCAATAATGACAACCTCGGCTGGTGGTACTCCAGAAATGTTTCCTAAGAGCATGCCCGTTCCCTCTGTACTGTGACTCATCAACTCTGCTGCCACCTGAACCGCTGCGGTTCCCGCTATTTCTGATAGTGTTCTTACCGCTGGGTAGGAGCCATCATCATCTTTTATGAATTCAAAAGCAAAAGCTGTAATTCTTTTGGAAGCCAAAGCTTCAAAATAAGCCTTTGACTGTGTTTTTATCTGAAGGGCAGAAATGAGAATGGTTTGAGGGTTCATCATTTCCAATTCTTCAATAGAAGGTGGTTCTACCTTCAAAATCATAGGACAGGAAAAGACTTTTGAGGTATCCTTGGTGACTTCGGCTCCAGATTCGCTATAGTTTTTGTCTGAATAGCGCGCACCTTTACCTGCATTAGACTCTATGAGCACCCGATGCCCATTAGCGGTTAGTGCAGCTACTGCATCAGGGTTGAGACAAACACGTTTTTCTTGAAAATGTGTTTCTTTTGGAATACCTATAAAAAGTTCTCCTTTTCTCTTTGCAACTTCAAGCATTTCTTCTTGAGGAAGCAATTGAGCCTTGGTAAATGGTGAGTTAGATGAATCCATAAGCCGGGTATTATTCAAAAATACGGATAATTCGCTTATGGCAGGATAACAAGGCGATGGTATGAATTAATGAGCAGCATATGCCGATTCACTGGTTTTAGCGGCTATTTCGTCAACTTCATCTGTGTGCGTTTCTGCAGTAGTTTTCTCTGAGACAGCAGGATCATGTAGTTCTCCTTTCCAATTTACCCTATTGAGCTCGCTCAAATCTATACCGTGAATTTTGTCAAACACGCGTGTTCTTACTGTATAAGAGAAAATTGACATAATCAAAATAATAGGGGCTAAAATGTAAATATCCTTAATATCAGTAAATATGATATCTTCATTTATTATTCCAAATATTTGAAAGGAATACATACAAATTGGAACTATAATTACATGGTACCACCAATGTTTACAGGTAAAAAACCAAATTAAAAGCAGATATAATGGAATTATCTTACCTGTCAATGTCCAAGCTACAACATTAACACTATCGTAATAATTACTTGTATAGGTTCCAAATGACGTTTCCCAGACGGGAACGTCTGGGAAAATATCATATAGCGTAAATAAATAGGGAGTACTGATTAAGATTACAGCAATAAGAGTGCCTACCCACAGTGCTCTCCTTTTAACAGTTTTTGAAACGTCCTTTAAATTAGTGGTTTCCTGGAACTTTGACTTTTCTTTTATCAACTGCTTGTACATTTCCATTTTCGGTGTTTACAGCAGTGTACGTAAGAACAGTTGCGCCTGCAATTAGCAGACCCATAATAAGGGCTTTGACTTTCATAATGTGAGTGTTTTGAGTTATGATTTGTTAAATCAAAGATCAATAATCTTCACATAATTAGGATCAATCCTTATTTTTTGTATATTCGCCGCCTTTTTTAAAGAAATAGCGAATAATTGCTTAGGTACACTTAATTAATATTATTCTATTAAAAACTTTTTATCCGACAAAGACAACAATTTTATGTAAATGGTCTAATTGACAAATTCTTTGTTAGGAATTTTCTTACTTAATTATATCGAATATTTTAACATAAATTTAACATTTATTGGTCGCTATCAATTCACGATTTGACGCATTTGTGATTTGCAGATCGAGTTTTGTATAACAATCTGGGGTGTAAGCTTCCATTTTGTCGGGCCACTCAATAAACATCCAATCGGCTTGCTGCAAATAATCTTCAAATCCTATATCTAACAGCTCTTCTGCTGTCTTAAGGCGGTATAAATCAAAATGATAAATTTTCTGTTGTTGTGTTCCTTGATATTCATTAACAATTGAAAATGTGGGACTTACTGCCTCTTCCTCAACGCCCAGCTCACGGCAAATGCTTTTGATGAGAGTTGTTTTACCTACTCCCATAGCCCCGTTCAATAAAAATATACGATGCTTGGCAAAGGCAAGAATATCCTTCGCAGTACTCTCAATCTGAGATAGATTGTAGGTTAGTGTCATATATCTTTCAAAATTTGGGCATCGCTAATATAGAAAAGGAATAGAGAATACAAAAGGTATTTTTTCCATGTGTCGACAGAATTGGGTGCTGTACACTCTAGCTTGCATAATTAAGTAAAGAAAATTCTTACAAAATTATGTTTGGAAAATTTATAAACCTTCTAAGACATATTAAATAATATACGGACTAATTTCATAAGTTTATTAAATGCAAACTATCACATTTAGAAAAATCATTCTGGTTGCAGCTCTTATCTTTACTAATTTTTTCTGTGGGCAGGTGATCACTGAATCACAAGGATTTGACGATTGCTTATCAGGAAAAAATTTGCAAGAACTGTATAATATGTATATGGATAATGCGCCTCATCAAAATGATGGGAGGGGTGATAAACACTTTGCTAAGAAAATAGTTTCTGAATATATAGATCTTGCACTGACTCTAAAGGATACATTTCAGACTGGAAGGGGATTCTTCTTTCTGGCTAGGTTAAATGATAACGATCTCGAACTTCTCGATAAATCAATTCAATATACCTCTTACGAAAATGACAAAGTACACCCTTGTATTTCTTACTTATGGAAATTCGAGAAGTTGTATAATAATGGGAATTATAGAGAAGCTTACAAAAATTTAGTATCTATTTCCAAACTTGATAAGAGGCAATATCTACTGTTTGACCAGGAGATTAAACGCTTGATTAATATTCTTAATCTAGAATGGGGAGATAAGGAGAGAGGATTAATTAATTTACGACGACAATTGCATAACTATAAGAATAACGGATTAACAATCAATAAAGAGGTAATTTATGATGAGAATTACGAGAAAGAGTATATTTTGAATATTTACCATCAAATATCTGATGTCAATTATAGTTTAGGTAACTACAATATCGCTTTAGCAAATCTTGATACGTTAGCCTTGATAGATGATGAATATTATCAAAATAATTACTTGGATAAATATAACGGCCTCAAAGGAGCTATACTTTACAAACAGGGAAAGTACGAGGAGGCTTTGAGCTATACCAATGAGTATCTCACCAATCAAATCCCTAATGATGCGTATGGTATTAGTCGTTCTTCGGTCATAAAAGGATTGACACTTTGGGAATTGGATCGAAAGGAAGAGGCTGTTGCTTCATTAATTATTGCCGATAGTCTTTATCAGCAAACCAAAGATGAGTTTGAAGAATTAGGCGATGGCTATAAGACTCTTATCACCTATTACAAGGAAAAACAAAATACCGATAAGCAGCTGGAATATCTCAATAAGTTGTTGCAATTTGATGAAGAAATTACGGCCAATTATTTAGAAATCGCCCCCGCCATCACTCGTAGTTACACCATACCAGAACTATTGTCAGAAAAAGAACAAGTTATTCGTGCTTTAAACGCCAAAAATAAAATAGCAGAAACCAAAAAGACAGTGTATTACAGTCTGTTAATGTTCTCAAGCCTGCTTATCGGTCTTTTCATCATACAGCGGATTCGGCTCAAAAGAAGATATACCAAACTCAAAGAAAAACTGGATGCTAGTTTAGCTCAAATGTCTAAGACAGCATCAAAAACTAGTCGTAAAGAGTTATTTGAATTGGACGCTACTCAAATAGAACGCATCGCTAAAGGCTTAGATGATTTTGAAAAAAGCAAGGGGTATTTGGATACCACTTTAAGTTTAAAATCATTGGCCACCGCCATTGACACTAATTCATCCTATTTGTCTAAATACGTAAATGCGGTCAAGGGGGTTAATTTTTCAAATTATATCAGTACCCTTCGCATTGAGTATATCATGGCCGAACTTCGTGTCAATGCAAAAATGCGGTCCTATACCATAGATGCCATTTCTGAAGAGGCTGGCTTTGCAAACGCCAGATCATTTTCTAATCATTTTAAACGCGTAACGGGAATCAATCCATCCTATTTCTTAAAACAACTTCAGAAGGAGATGAATCTTACCGAGGTTGTAAAACCGCAAACGGTATAATCATTTCCTCAAGACTGACGCCACCGTGTTGATAGGTATTTCTATAATAGCTCACATAGTGATTATAGTTGTTGGGATAAGCAAAAAACAAATCACCTTTGGCAAAAATAAAAGAACTGCTCATATTGATCGTTGGCAAGTGAATAGTTCTTGGATCCTTAGCTGCCAGCACCTCTTTATCTTCATAGGTTAGGCTACGTCCTGTTTTATATCTGAGATTTAAACTAGTGTTTTTGTCACCAATCACTTTTGAAGGATGCTTTACATTGATCGTACCGTGATCTGTAGTGATGATGAGTTTAAAGCCCATTTGTTGTGCCTGTTGAATCATCTCGAGCAGGGGCGAATTTTTAAACCAGCTTTCTGTCAAAGAACGATATGCCTTATCATTGCTGGCTAACTCTTTGATCACTTCCATTTCTGTTTTGGCGTGTGACAGCATATCTACAAAATTATAGACCACTACAGTAAGATCGTTTTCCTTTTGCGCTTTAAAGTTATCTGCTAATTTTTTACCGTTTTTTAAGTTGGTAATTTTGTGATATTCCCATCTTAGATCTAATTGAAGTCGTTTGAGTTGGGCCTCTAGAAAATCGGCTTCATGCATATTTTTGCCACCCTCGTCAGTATCATCCAGCCATAAATCTGGATGTCTCATTTTCATTTCACTAGGCATTAAACCTGAAAAAAT
>CAZJWI010000023.1:0-24487 GCA_964549485.1 uncultured Flavobacteriaceae bacterium | reverse complement strand
TTTAGTGATGGTGTGGGTTACAGTTGGATAGATACCCTCAAAGAAGTGGTAGAAGAAGCTGTAAGTGACTTACAAATGGAAAACGCGCATCACCGTTTTCCTATTCATACCCCTCAAAATAAAGAGGAGTTTTATTATCGCAGTATTTTTGAGGAGCATTTCCCAAGTGATGCTGCAGCTTTGTGCGTGCCGTCTGTTCCGTCTGTCGCATGTAGTACACCTATTGCCTTAGAGTGGGATGAAGCCTTTAAGAATATGAATGATCCTTCGGGGCGTGCTGTAGCTATGGTTCATGACGATGCTTATTAGGATTAAAAAAATTATGAAATGGTTAGTAAGCCTGAGGTGTGAATCTCAGGCTTTTTATTGTGTTTGACTCCTGTCAAGGGCATCAATAGTTTTTGAGGATTTTCTCCCAAATAAGGCTGTCGCCAAAGGAGGGTTAACAGGGGGCTATCTCGGTTCAGTTTTTGCGTTATATTTTTCCACATTTTGTTAATAACTTCAAGGGTTTAGCGGCTTTTTTGGACGCTTGCCGAAGCACCATTGACTATATTTGTTTTTAGTAGAAAAACAGCAATTTTTTAAGAACCTATTTATGAGCGAAGAAGCGAATAAAAAACAGTATTCAGCAGACAGTATTCAAGCGCTTGAAGGTATGGAGCATGTGCGCATGCGACCTTCGATGTATATTGGAGATGTGGGGACGCGTGGGCTGCATCACTTGGTCTATGAGGTGGTCGATAACTCTATTGATGAAGCCTTGGCCGGACACTGTGATCGAATAGATGTCACTATAAATGAAAACAACTCCATTACCGTAAGAGATAATGGGCGAGGAATCCCAGTAGGGATTCATAAAAAGGAAGGTGTCTCTGCCCTAGAGGTAGTGATGACCAAAATTGGAGCAGGAGGTAAATTTGACAAAGATTCTTATAAGGTGTCAGGAGGACTGCACGGGGTAGGAGTTTCTTGTGTAAATGCGCTTTCAGAGCATTTAAGAGCTACGGTATACAAAGAGGGTGTCATCTGGGAGCAGGAGTACGAGCGTGGTAAAGCGCAGTATCCGGTTAAGTCTATAGGTGAGACCGATTTTACGGGTACCGAAGTTAGCTTTTTACCCGATACAACAATCTTTCAACAAACCACAGAATATAATTATGACACTTTAGCATCTCGTATGCGCGAACTGTCTTTTTTGAATAAAGGAATCACTATAACCCTGACCGATAAGCGTCACAAAAAGGAGAATGGTGATTTTGAAGGAGAGACTTTCCACAGTGACGAAGGTTTATCCGAATTTGTTCGTTTTCTCGATGGGACGCGTAATGCAATTATCGGCGATGTGATCTCCATGGAAGGTGAAAAGAATGGCATCCCAGTAGAGGTAGCTATGATCTACAATGACAGCTATTCTGAAAATCTACACTCTTATGTCAACAATATCAATACCCATGAAGGAGGTACGCATTTAGCTGGTTTTCGTCGTGGATTGACAGGATCTTTAAAGAAGTTTGCCGATAACTCAGGCATGTTAGATAAGTTAAAGTTTGACATTGCAGGAGATGATTTTCGCGAAGGCTTAACTGCCATTATATCTGTAAAAGTTGCCGAGCCACAATTTGAGGGGCAAACCAAGACCAAGTTAGGAAATAGAGAAGTGACCTCTGCTGTATCTCAGGCCGTTGCCGAGATGGTTGAGATCTATATGGAAGAAAATCCTAACGACGCCAAAACCATAGTTCAAAAGGTGATTCTCGCTGCTCAGGCGCGTCATGCCGCTAAGAAAGCGCGCGAAATGGTACAGCGTAAAACTGTCATGAGTATTGGAGGCCTGCCTGGAAAACTATCAGATTGTTCTGAAACTGATCCTACTTTATGTGAAGTGTTTTTGGTTGAGGGAGACTCTGCAGGGGGGACGGCCAAACAAGGCCGTGATCGTGAATTTCAAGCCATTTTGCCATTGAGAGGAAAAATACTCAATGTTGAAAAGGCCATGCAGCACAAGGTCTTCGAAAATGAAGAAATTAAAAACATCTTTACCGCCTTAGGGGTAACCATAGGAACTGAAGAAGATAGCAAAGCCTTGAATTTGTCAAAGTTACGTTATCACAAAGTGGTTATTATGTGTGATGCCGATGTTGATGGTAGTCATATTTCGACACTTATTTTGACCTTCTTCTTTAGGTATATGAAGGAGCTGGTTGAAAAGGGCTACGTCTATATTGCCACACCGCCATTATACCTTGTAAAAAAGGGTCAGAAAAAACGCTATGCCTGGTCTGATAAAGAACGAGATGAAATTGCCGATAGCTACAACGGCGGCGTGTCTATACAGCGCTATAAGGGTCTTGGAGAGATGAACGCAGAGCAATTGTGGGATACCACCATGAACCCTGAGTTTAGAACACTACGTCAGGTTTCTATTGAAAATGGAACAGAGG
Organism: uncultured Flavobacteriaceae bacterium; assembly: GCA_964549485.1. Taxonomy (GTDB): domain Bacteria; phylum Bacteroidota; class Bacteroidia; order Flavobacteriales; family Flavobacteriaceae; genus Dokdonia. Next base: position 22,043 of record CAZJWI010000023.1, on the reverse strand, counting down.
CCGATCGCATTTTCTCAATGTTAATGGGAGACGAGGTGCCTCCGCGCAGAGAATTTATCGAGAAAAATGCCATTTACGCTAATATCGATATTTAGTCGCCTAAATTAAATAAGGGAAATGACCTGTTTTGCCACTTGATGGGAAGACAGGTCTTTTCTTTTTGACCATCGCCATACCCGTTTTGGCAGCGGTATTTTTCGCAAATTATTGGCAAAAAAATACAGGGATATATTGTATTTTCGCAATCGGTTGCGTTGCCGTTCAGCGCATAGATACGTTTAACTTTAACACTATTTACAATGAAAATTACTGTCGTAGGTGCTGGAGCCGTAGGAGCCAGTTGTGCCGAATATATTGCTATTAAAGATTTTGCCAGTGAAGTGGTGCTTTTGGACATTAAAGAAGGATATGCCGAAGGAAAAGCCATGGACTTGATGCAAACAGCCTCTCTCAATGGTTTTGATACCAAAATTACTGGATCGACTAGTGATTATTCAAAGACGGCGGGTAGTGATATTGCAGTAATAACCTCAGGAATACCTCGCAAACCTGGAATGACGCGTGAGGAGCTTATTGGTATTAATGCTGGTATCGTAAAGTCTGTAGCCGCAAGTCTGGTAGAGCATTCACCTGAGGTGATTCTTATTGTGGTTTCTAATCCTATGGATACGATGACCTACCTGGCACATCAAGTAACTGGTTTGCCCAAGCATCGAATTATCGGAATGGGTGGAGCTTTAGATAGTGCTCGTTTTAAATATAGACTTGCCGAGGCTCTAGAAGCCCCTATTTCTGATGTGGATGGGATGGTTATTGGAGGACATTCTGACAAAGGAATGGTGCCATTAACGCGCTTGGCTACACGGAATAGTGTACCAGCCTCAGAATTTTTGAGCGAGGAACGTTTGGACCAAGTCTTGCAAGATACCAAAGTGGGAGGGGCCACCTTGACCAAATTATTAGGTACATCGGCCTGGTATGCGCCAGGAGCTGCGGTTTCTGGATTGGTGCAAGCTATTGCTTGTGATCAAAAGAAGATTTTCCCTTGTTCTACACTATTAGACGGCGAGTACGGGTTGAGCGATCTTTGTATTGGAGTACCAGTAGTCTTGGGTCGAAAGGGTATCGAAAAAATTGTAGAAATCAACTTGAATGATGCCGAAAAGCAACAACTTCACGAGAGTGCAGAAGGCGTTAAAGCTACAAATGGCTTATTGGAAGTCTAATGACTAAACTCAGGGGCTAGCAGATAGCCCATATCATACGAACTAGAAAAAAGGTTTGCTCCAAATGAGTGAACCTTTTTTGATGAAATGGCCTGAGCTTTTAAAAGGAGAAGGACCTCATACGCACAGACAATTTTTTGATACCTCAAGTGTTAGAATTAGGAGTTTGTGGGGTATAAAGCTTTAATAATCAATAGTTAAAAGAGGGTCTCCAGCTTGGGATAACCCTATTTGAGCACTGCCAGAATGCCTATAAAAAATATTGGGTACTATCAATTGAAATCCTATATTTGCACGTTTTATAAAAACGACCGATTAATAATATAATATTAAGGACAGATGCAGAATAAAGGACTGATAAGATTTTTTGCAATTATTTTTGGTTTGGTATGTATTTACCAACTCTCTTTTACTTATTTGACAAACAAAACGGAGACGGCTGCCGATGCTTGGGCAGAAGCCAAAGCGGCTGGTGATGCAGAATTAAAAGAGGTATTAGAGCGCAATTATCTGGATAGTATTGGAAATGATCCTATCATGATGGGCATTACCTACAATGAAGCCAAGGATAAGGAATTAAATAAAGGTCTTGACTTAAAAGGAGGTATTAATGTTATACTTCAAATATCGATTAGAGATATCTTATCGGGATTGGCCAATGATTCAACCAATCCTGCCTTTGTAGCTGCTCTTGATAGTGCAGACGAAAAACAAAAAGACGGTCAAAATACCTACCTAGAAGATTTTCTTACTTCATTTGAAGCTCAAGGCGGCGATGCTCGCTTAGCAGCTCCAGATATTTTTTCTAATGTAAAGCTCGCAGACAAAATTGATAATAGCATGAGCAACGAAGATGTTGCCCGTGTTCTTGAAACAGAAATCAAAGAATCGATTGGTTCTGCTTTTGAAACCTTACGTAATCGTATTGACAAGTTTGGGGTAACTCAGCCTAATATCCAAAGTCTAGGGGAGAATGGTCGTATTCTTGTAGAATTACCTGGAGCCAAAGATATGGAGCGTGCAAAGTCTCTTTTGGAGCGTACAGCGATCTTAGAATTCTATGATACCTACGGGGTGGGAGAAGTCATCGAGTACTTAGCTTTGGTTAATAATGAATTAAAGCTTAAGGCTGATGCAGCCGATGCAGAGCAGGAGCAAGCCGAAACTGCTACAGATTCAACAGACACAGCGGTTACAGATTTACTAGAAAGTGCAGATGCTGAAGTTCAGGAAAAGAATCCTTTATTCGATATTTTTGCACCTAATCAGGCGTTTCAGCAGCAACCTACCTTTGCGCGTTTAGGGACAGCCTTGACAAAAGATACCGATCAAATCAGTGCTTATTTAAATAGTCCTGAAATGCGTCGTAAAAGACCAGCGGCCCTGCGTTATGCTAAATTTGTCTGGGGTAAACCAGAAATTGACGCTACCACAGGTAACGAATTTTCGACCTTGTATGCCCTTAAATCGAATAGAGCAGGTGATCCAGTAATGGATGGTGATGTTGTTGGAGGAGCTAGACAAGATTTTTCTCAAACGGGTGAGGTTGTCGTAAATGTAGAATTTGAAGGGCAAGGAATTGGACAGTGGGCTAAGATCACAAAGCAATCTGCCCAAAATAGAACGGGTATTGCAATCGTATTGGACGATGTGGTATACTCGGCTCCTGTGGCAAGTGAAGAAATTTCAGGAGGAAATACTCAGATTTCGGGAAGTTTTAAATTGTTAGAGGCACAAGATTTGGCGACCGTTTTAAAAGCGGGTAAGTTACCAGCTAGTGCCAATATTATTCAAGCCGAAGAAATTGGTCCTTCATTAGGGCAAGAGGCTATTGATAGTGGTATTCTTTCCTTTTTGATCGCCTTATCACTCGTTTTAATCTGGATGATTGTTTACTACGGTAAAGCCGGATTATTTGCAGATATCGCCTTGGTGGTAAATATCCTATTCATCTTTGGCGTTTTGGCTGGACTTGGCGCGGTATTAACCTTACCAGGAATTGCAGGTATCGTATTAACAATTGGTATGTCTGTAGATGCCAACGTTCTGATCTTTGAGCGTATCAAAGAAGAATTGCGTAAAGGTAAATCTCAAAAAGATGCCATTACAGATGGTTTTAATAATGCATTGTCTTCTATTCTAGATGCCAACATTACGACCTTCTTAACGGCATTAATCTTATTCTTATTTGGAACTGGTCCAGTACAAGGATTTGCTACCACGCTTATGATTGGTATTGCGACTTCATTGTTCTGTGCAATTTTCATCACGCGTTTATTTATAGACGGGTACGGGAAAAATGGTAAGTCATTAGAGTTTGCCACATCAATAACCAAGAATTTATTTGCCAATAACAACGTCAACTTCTTAGGAAAACGCAAGATGGCGTATATCATCTCAGGTATTTTAATTACAGCGGGTATCGCTTCTTTATTTACCCAAGGTTTAGATCCAGGTGTTGACTTTGTTGGAGGAAGAACTTACACAGTTCGTTTTGAACAAGCCACCGATCCTACTGCCGTAGAGAATGAATTGGTGAAAACCTTTGGTAGTGCCGATGTAAAAACATTTGGTACCGAAGATCAGTTAAAAATTACCACCAAGTACAAAATTGAAGAGACAGGAACTGAGATTGATTCTCAGGTAGAGCAGGAATTATTTACCGCTTTACAGTCTTTCTTACCTGCTAATTTGACTTATGATCAGTTTAGCAAATCATTTGATGGTAAGACCATCGGTAAAATGGAATACTATATGGTAGGTCCAACTATTGCCGACGACATTAAGAAAGGAGCGTTATGGGCGGTTATAGGTTCACTTATTGTGGTTTTCCTATATATCTTATTACGTTTCCGTAGATGGCAGTTCTCTGTTGGGGCGGTTGCGGCTGTTTTCCACGATGTATTAATCGTATTGGGTGTATTCTCTATAACAAAGAATATCATGCCATTTGACATGGAAATTGATCAAAACTTTATTGCTGCGATTCTTACAGTAATTGGATGCTCGCTCAATGATCCCGTGGTTGTATTTGACCGTATACGTGAGTACATCAAAGAACACGGTACGACAAGAGGTTTCTTTACACTCATCAATCAGGCACTTAATAGTACCTTGAGTAGAACCTTAAACACCTCTGTAACTACCTTGATCGTATTATTAGCTATTTTCTTTTTAGGAGCACCGTCAATACGTGGGTTAATGTTTGCATTGATCGTTGGTGTAATCGTAGGAACCTACTCTTCATTGTTTATCGCTACACCGGTTATGTTTGATACCGTACAGAAGAAAGGACTTAAAGAGGAGAAAGAAGAAGAGCCACAAGAGGCTTAAGCTTTTAAGCACTTAGATATAGAAAGCCATTACGTTCGTAATGGCTTTTTTTGTGTGTTGTGTTTTTCTTTTTATTTTAACACTTTGCTGCTAAAGTCTGTTAATTTGCTTTTGATCAGCGAGGTAGTTTATATTTTAGCCCAATGAAAAGATACTTGGTTATGCTATGGATTAGTTGTGTCGTTTCGTGCCAGCAGTCTACCCCAGTTACAAAGTCGATAAGTAGCCGCAAAGCCGTAGCCAAAAATTCAAAGGTAGAAATACTCAATTTTGAAGGTTTATCGTCCTATTTAGATCGAAAGGACAACACGACTTATGTGATCAATTTTTGGGCTACATGGTGTAAACCTTGTATCAAGGAGCTTCCGTTTTTTGAAAAAATTACAACAAGCCACTCAAAAGATGATGTTCAGGTGCTATTGGTGAGTTTGGATTTTAAAGATCAGTTAGATACAGGTCTCATTCCATTTATCGAAAAGCACCAATTACAATCTAAAGTGCTGCTTTTGGATGATCCTGCAGCAAATGATTGGATCCCTAAAGTTAATCAGAACTGGTCTGGGGCTATACCAGCCACATTGATATACAATCAGAAAAAACGAAGGTTTTACGAGCAGTCATTTACAAGTGAATCGTTGGAAGCCGCGTTAAAAACTTTTATATAATGAAAACTTTTAAAGTATTAGTATTACTCGCAGTCGTAGTAATCGTATCAGCCTTTGCAGTTAATACGATTAAACCAAATGGGCTTAGCGGTTACAGTATTGGTGATGCCGCTAGTGACTTTAAGTTAAAAAATGTAGACGGCACTATGGTTTCGCTTTCCGATTATCCAGAGGCCAAAGGGTTTATTGTAATTTTCACCTGTAACACCTGTCCCTTTTCGGTGGCCAATGAAGATAGAATTATCGCCTTGGATGGTAAGTACAAATCGCTGGGATATCCCGTTATTGCGATTAACCCGAACAACCCAGAGGTGCAACCTGGAGATAGTTTTGAAAAAATGAAAGAACGCGCCAAAGCCAAAGGCTTTACATTTCCTTATCTCTATGATAAGGATCACGATACCTATGCGGTATACGGTGCCACCAAGACACCGCACGTATATCTGTTAGAAAAAACAGATAAAGCCAATATAGTGCGTTATATAGGTGCCATAGATGATAACTCGCGTAATGCCTCGGCGGTTCAGACCAAATTTTTAGAAATTGCAATAGATGCCCTGCGCAAAGGAGAGGCTATAGAGGTACCTACAACCAAAGCCATAGGGTGTTCTATTAAAAGTTAATCCAATAGATTTTTTTCGAATAAAAGCCCGCTCTTGTAGCGGGTTTTTTCGGCTACCACTTCTTAATAATTAGTAAATTTGCATTTTACTTTCACTTATGATACTAAAACAACTCTATACCAAATGTCTAGCACAAGGCGCCTATTTTTTAAGTTCTAAAGGAGAAGCAGCTATAGTAGATCCGTTGCGAGAGGTGCAACCCTACCTCAATCTTGCAGAAGACAATGACAGTAGGATAAAGTATATATTTCTGACCCATTTTCACGCCGATTTTGTAAGCGGTCACTTAGACCTAGCACAGGCGACAGGAGCACAAATTATCCTGGGCCCCAATGCAAAGGCCGACTATGATTATTACAGCGCTAGTGATGATGAATTGTTTCGTATTGGTGATTTGAGTATACAGCTTATACATACACCAGGACATACGATGGAGTCTAGCTGTTATTTACTATATGATGAACATCAAAAACCCGAAGCCATATTTACGGGAGACACCTTATTTATTGGTGATGTAGGACGACCCGATCTCGCCGCCAAGTCCGATTTGACAACTCAGGATCTGGCTGGTCATTTGTATGACAGCCTACACAATCGCATAGCCCCGCTACCAGACGATATTATTGTATACCCGGCACATGGGGCAGGATCTGCTTGTGGTAAGAATATGAGTAGTGAAACCAGCGATACCTTAGGCAATCAGAAACAGACCAATTATGCCTTTAAATTAGATAAGGAAGCCTTTATCAAAGAGCTCACTTCAAATTTGGCGGCACCACCAGCCTACTTTCCGGAGAATGTAGCTATGAATAAAAAGAAGAATACAGCCTTTGACACTATCATAGCTCAGGGTACCAAAGCCTTATCGCCACAAGCCTTTAAGGCGATGGCTGTACAGGATGATGTTTTAGTGCTAGATACTAGAGATCCTTCCGCTTTCGCGAAAGCGAGTATACCCGGAGCACTATTTGTAGGACTCAATGGACAGTTTGCACCTTGGGTGGGAGCCATCATACCCAATATTGATCAGAAAATTATCTTTATTGCAGAGTCAGGGAGGGAAGAAGAAGTGGTAACTCGTCTGGCCAGAGTGGGTTATGATCGAAGTTTAGGATTTTTGGATGGAGGAATGGCTGCCTGGAAAGAGGCTGGTTTTCTGACCGACACCACAGATGAAGTCGAGGCACAAGAGCTCATTGATAGGATGGAGAGCGAAGCCGAAATTCAAGTTATTGATGTGCGTAAACCCTCAGAATATCAAACAAGTCATATTCAAGGAGTTCCTTTGTTTTCACTGGGAGAGGTGCATCAAAATATCCAGCAATTAGACCCTGCTCAACAGTATTACATTCACTGTGCAGGAGGCTATCGCTCACTTATTTATGCTTCGATCGCTAAGCAAAATGGTATTGACAACGTGATTAATGTAAAGGGTGGATACGGCGCAATAAAAAAAGCGAACATGTCTACGACAACCTTAACTTAATTTATATCTTTAACCCAGAGTAGGTTATCTCTAAGGGCCGCTCTAATCAACTATAGAAATGTACACTTTATGAAAGATGTTACCGTACCCCAATGGAAAGAACTGCTGTCAAATGATGACCAGGCAGTAATATTAGATGTACGTACTCCCGAAGAAGTAGAAGAAGGTATGATTGAAGGCGCAAAGCATATCGACATTTACCTCGGGCAAGGTTTTGTAGATGCTGTTAAAGAATTAGACACTTCAAAAAATTACTATGTCTATTGTCGTTCTGGTGGGCGTAGTGCACAGGCTTGTGCCATTATGTCTCAACTGGGTTTTGATACCACCTATAACCTTGTAGGAGGTTATACAGCCTGGGATGCGAATCATTCAAATTAGTGTTATGAAAAAGTATTTTTATATCATGTTATTCTTGTGTTGTGCTACCCTTGTATCTTGTAAGGAAAATGAAGCGAAGACAGCAAATATTCAATTGATAACGGCTGAAGAGATGAGTAATCTTTCGGACATGGATAATGTGCAACTTATCGATGTGCGAACCACAAACGAATATCAAAGCGGTCACATTAAAGGCGCCAAAAATATCGTGTATATGAGCGATAACTGGTCTAAAGAAATCGCCAAACTCGACAAGGATAACCCCGTTTATGTTTATTGTGCAAAAGGGGGGCGTAGTGCAAAATGTGCAGCACTGCTCGCCGAGGCAGGTTTTAAAAAAATCTATGATCTCAAGGGTGGTATCACTCAATGGAAACATGAAGGTAAGGCCGTTGAGCAATAATAATAGCTCTGCCTTAGTTTTTAGTCTTCCTTTGCTTTTCGCGAAAGCATAATCGCATAACAACTCATATCATAAAAAAGAATGAGTCAATAGCTTTTTTGACTATTGACTCATCAATCAACAAAGTATAGTTGGGGGATGCTCCTGATTGGGTTGATTAAAACATATTAATTGGCCTCAAAGGTCAAACGGTCTATCTCTCCATTGCCTCCGCTTACGTCTAAAAGTTCAATTTTAGATGCCGATGATGATACGACGTCCCAGTCGTCATTTAGATCTTCAAAATCACTACTGTCTGATACGGCAAAGAAGATGTTAAAGTCTACATCGTCCTCACTATAATCATCGTCATCGCTACTGCTACTGCTCTCACTTACCGACCAGCTACCTGTTAAAATATTTGTTCCGTTAGTTGCTACAAGGGAGCCATCGCTATTAAAAGTAAAGCTGTATCCGGCAAAATCTGAGGTTTCATCCTGACCAGAATCATTAAAATTAGTAATGCGCCAGCTACCCCGCTCTGCTATTGACTCAACTTGTTGAGCTTGCTGGTTATCGTCAAGCAGATCGTCTTCTGCCTCGTCTGTAGAACAAGTTACAAAGAGCAATGATAACAGTAATAGCATAAATTGCTTAGAAATTCTGGATGTCTTCATAATATAATATTTAGTTGTTTTTTATAATTTTTCAAGCACTAAGGTATCGGTGCCACCACCTCCGCCGCTAACATCTTGTAGCGTAATCGAGGTTGAAGTAAATGCAATAATATCCCAATCGTCATCATTAAATTCTTCAAATGGCATCTCACTACCAAAATCCATGGCCATCTGGGTGTCATTGTTAAAGACAGACCATGTTCCTGTATTGGTACTACTTCCATTGCTAGCGATGACACTGCCATTGTTGTCAAAATTGATTTCGTAGTTTGTATAATCCGAAGTTTCGTCATCACCATCGTCTAGATAGGAAGCGACAAACCACAATCCATCTGTTAAAATAGCGCTTACATCATCATCGTCTCCGCCGCCATCGTCGTAAGGGGTGCGTTCAAAAGTTAGAAAATCTTCTGAGCCGTCTCCACCACTGATGTCTTTTAGTCTAATACGTGTGTTAGTTGCCTCTAGTACATCCCAATCATCCATTAGTTCTTCTAGAGGATCTGTAGTTCCAAAATCTAGGATTAAACCAAGATCTGTACTATCGCCACTAGCGGTGCTCCAAGAGCCATTGGTTACTCCAGTGTCATCTGTGGCAGTTGCTGTATTATTGGTGTCAAAATTAAATACATAATCTGCGAAATCACTAGTTTCATCGGTATCGTCAAAGAAATACGTGATATACCAATCGCCATTGGTTAAAGCATTAACCAAAGCAGTGTCATCGCTACCGTCGTCGCTGGCTTCACAATCGCTCTCAAATTTTAAACGGTCATCTCCAAGTCTTAGGTCAAATTGGGCCTCATCGCTTTCTTGCTCGATCTCATGTAAGTTCCAAGTGTCATTAAAATCGTTTAAGCCGGTAATGTTTATTTCAAAATCTATATTATTGGCGGTACCTGTCGCTGTCCAAGATCCATTAAATCCGTTGCCTCCATCGTCCACATCGATAGTGCCATCAAGATTAAAGGTGAAGGTATAATTCTCATAATTGTCTTCTAAATCCTCATCATTGCGTTCGAGTTTATCTACCGTCCAAGAAGTACATGAATTAAACAAAGATGCAATTACATCGGTTGAACAACTATCGCAGTCATCATCGTTATAATCATTGTCGTCGTCTTCGTCACAGCTGTTATCGGCAGCTTCTATGACGTCTTCTAACTCTTGAATAGAATTGATGGTCTGGGTGTTACCATCTGCCAAGATTACCGTGATAGGAAACGAAATAGTCACTGCGGCAAAATCTTCGAGATCATCTATAAAATCATACATTTCATTATCATTACTGATGGTAATGGTTTGGATAAGCTCATTGTTTTGATCAAAGACTGAGGCTGTAATGGGGTACTGAAAATCGATACATTCGATATCGTCGTCATCTTCGTTTTCATCACTACAATTTGAAGCAAGCGCCGCAAGTTCTTCATCAGAGTTAACGACCTGAGTTGTAAAATCAACAAATATGACAGTAATAGGATAGGAGATGGCCACCGTGTCGATATCGTCATCAAAAAGATCTAAGATGTCTTCAACCTCTTCATAGCCATCGTCATCATTGATGACGATTTCAAGACCATTTACCACAACAGTTACAGGGAGCTGAATACTCAAACAGCTAGCCTGATCAATGATATTGTCAAATGATCCATCATTAGATGTGGTACGACTTATTAATTTGGCAATGGTAGAATTGGCCGTAATGGTTTCATCAATCGGGGGGTCAATAGTTAGGTCATCTTCTGTTCTGCATGAGAAGAGTGTCAAGACAAAAATGAATAGTATAAAAGGGGTGTAATAGGAAATTTTCATGATTACTTTTTTTAAGGATTTTTTGAGAAAAGCACTATGATGAGCTAGCTACTATCTTATCGCCTTCTACATTACAAACAAGTTGTATTTAAAAAATCCCAAAATAAAACCACATTTTTTTATTTATCTTTCAAGAACAATCAAAAATGCTCGGTGTTGGGAAAGGCTTTATACAAGGATATTTGTGATAAAATAAGGTTTTCTAAAATCTATGAAAAACATGCTCAATCTTTGAGCACCTTATTTTATTATAAGTATGGAGCTTCCTACAATCCTGCAGATAAAGTACAAGATGCCTTTATTAAATTATGGGAGAATTGCGCCAAAGTGCGACCTGAAAAAGCTAAATCTTTTTTGTATACCATTATCAATAATGCTATGCTAAATGACTTTAAGCATCAAAAAGTGGTGCTCAAACATCAAAAATCGGTATCCTCCCAAATGGATCATGTTACCCCAGAATTTGTTATGAGACAAGATGAATTTTACGCTCGATATCAAACCGTATTATCTGGATTAAAACCTGAAGAGCGGGCTGCCTTTTTGATGAATAAAGTCGAGGGAAAAACGCATAAAGAAATTGCAGCACTCATCGGGGTAACAAAAAAGGTAGTAGAACATCGCATTTATGCTGCCTTTAAGAAGATAAAAGATCAAATGGATGAATTTAAACATCGATAGTTTGGGACATTATAGTCCTTAGTTGTTTTTATAGTATATCCGCTTATTATGGAAGAAGATTACTTAATCAGAAAATGGCTTGAAAATGACTTAACAGCCCATGAGAAAACGGCATTTGAGGCGTTAGACTATGCCCCTTTTTATAATAGATTAATTGCTACAGCCCAAGATTTTAAAGCTGGTCAAAATAGTCAAGTTCCAAAATTTACCTCTATCGAACAAAATCTTCAGCCTAAAGGAGTTATCGCTAAGAATAATCAGGTGTTAAGGTGGTTCTCAGCTGCTGCTGCTGTTGTTCTTATAGTATTTCTAGGATATTCTTATCTCAATAGTGATGGTACAAATACCTATGCCACAACAATAGCCGAAAATCTAGTTATCGACCTACCAGACGACTCTTCGGTAACACTCAACGAATCTTCAGAAATCAGTTTTAGTGATGATACTTGGGGGGACGAACGTCGTATAAATCTCTTGGGCGAGGCCTTTTTTGAGGTAGAAAAAGGAAGGCCTTTTCGAGTTGTGACAACTCAAGGCGTAGTAGAAGTTCTCGGGACTTCTTTTAATGTAAAGACTAGAGACAGCTTATTTGCGGTAGTTTGTTACGAGGGTCTGGTTCGAGTTAATTTTAAGGACAGTCAGATTATGCTTCCTGCCGGGCAATCCCTATACTGGCGATTAGGGGAAGCAATAAAGGAAAATATTTATAGGTTAGAACCCACCTGGTTAAACAATCGAACAGTGTTTAAAGCAGCCCCACTTCAAGAAGTTGTTATCGCCCTAGAACGGCAGTTTAATGTAAGGATTGATTATCCCCAGAATACCGATTTGTCTTTTACAGGAACTTTTGAACACGACGATCTCCAAAACGCACTTAAGATGGTGTTTCCTCCACTTAACTTGACCTACACTATAGAAGACAATACTAGTGTTACGGTAAGTTATGAATAATAGAAGTAGATATATTCTCATATTTTTTTGCTTGTTATGCTTTAACGGGCTGCTTGGGCAATCTCAATCAGATAAAGTTTCGTTGGTCACCGTCTTACAGTCTTTACAAGAAAAGCATCAGGTCAATTTCAATTATGAGTCTAGCAGGCTGCAAGCTGTCAGGGTTAGGCGTCCACCAGAAAACCAGGCATTAACATTGACCCTACGGCAACTATCTATACAGACAGGGTTTGATTTCACAGAAGTGGGCAATGCCGTATATGTTATCACCAAAACAACGCGAATATGCGGTTACCTCTATGACGCCGAGCTACAGGAGCCACTGTCTGGAGCCACCATACAAGCTGCCAATAAAACTACGCTTTCTGGTGAAGATGGTTATTTTAACATGACCTTGAGCTCTAGCGAAGAGGTAGTATACATTCAGTATTTGGGATACAAAATAATACAACGAAAAGCTTCATATTTTATATCGTCAAAGTGTGCGAATATACATATGTTAAGAAACGTCGAGGTCCTGCCACAGGTTGCTATTAGTGGATATTTGGTTAAGGGAGTTGACAAAACAAGTCAAGGGAACACCTTTATCAATTACCAGGCGCTTACGCTTTTACCCGGGCTCATTGAATCTGATGTATTACAGACCGTTCAGGCTTTGCCAGGAGTGCAAAGTAACGATGAAACGGTATCTAATATTAGTATAAGAGGAGGTTCTCATGATCAAAATCTGATTTTGTGGGATGGTATTAAGATGTATCAATCGGGGCATTTCTTTGGTTTAATTTCAAGTTTTAATCCGCATATGACACATATGGTGACCCTTATAAATAATGGAACCAGCGCCACTTACGCTGGAGGCGTCTCAGGGGTCATCGATATGCAAACCGATGCCGATGTCAATACCTCTTTTGACGGTATTGTTGATATTAATTTACTAAATGCGGCTGTCTTTCTCGACATACCACTGCATGAGAAATCGTCTGTGCAAATTGCCTCGCGAGCCTCATTAGATGATTTGATAAGAACACCAACCTATCAAAATTATTTTGATAGGGTAACCCAAGATTCTGAAGTGACACGCTTAGAGTCTAGTAGGAGTAGTCGTGACCAACGTTTTAACTTCTACGATGCCTCTATTAGATACCTCTATTCGCCCAGTGCCAAAGACCATATTCGCCTAAATGTATTGGGTATTGTAAATGACCTGACCTTTGACGAATCTTTTGCGATAGATGGGATCCAAACAACCAGGGAGAGTAGTCTTTCTCAAAACAGTTTTGCAGCGGGATTGTATTACAGCCGTCAATGGAGTGAGGCCTTTGACACCCAACTTCAGTTATACGAGACCGATTATAAATTGCAAGCGATCAATAGTAATATAGAAGCGAATCAGCGGTTTTTACAAGAGAATATTGTCTCTGAGTCTGGTATGAAATGGCTTATGAATTTTAAGAAAACCTATTTGACTTGTCAATTAGGGTATGAATTTGTCGAATCAGAAGTCACCAATCTCAATGATATTGATATACCGAGATTCGTGCGCAGAGATTCTGAAGTATTACGAGAGCATGCCGCTTTTGGGCAGTTGCACTATACAGATAAAACTTTGGGCTTGAATACAACCGCTGGGGTTCGTGCCAACTACAGTAAGGTCTACAATCGCTGGCTTATCCAGCCCAGACTTACGTTAAAAAAGGGAATAGGGGAGGCTTTTGAACTATTTTTGCAAGGGGAGTTTAAGCATCAAAACGTATCTCAAGTTATTAATTTTCAAAATGATTTTCTGGGTATAGAGAAACGCAGGTGGCTTTTAACCGATAATGATAGTATACCAGTAATTCAAAGTAAACAGGCTTCTGTTGGAGTGAATTTTAAAAAGAATGGCTGGTTGGCCGATCTGACTACTTTCTATAAAGTGGTAGAGGGTATTAGTGCTCAGAGTCAAGGTTTTACTACCAAGTATGAGTTTGCCAGAGCTACTGGTAGTTATCAGGTGACGGGGGCTGAGTTTTTATTGCGCAAAAAATTTGGAAGATTTCAGAGCTGGCTTAGTTACAGTTATATGGATAATACATATACCTTTTCTTCACTTGAATCTAATGCATTTCCGAGTAATTTTGATATAAGTCATGCCCTAACCTTGGGTACTACCTTTAGTACAAATCGGTTTGAGCTTTCACTGGGAGTCAATTACCGAACCGGAAACCCTTACTCTGCTCCCGTATCCGATAAGCCTATAGTGCAGGATGCCATTGTGTATAATGCCACAAATAGCCAGCGCCTTAGAGATTACTTCAGGGTCGATCTATCTGCTGTTTATCAATTTCAACTAAGCAAGTCCATTCGATCTGAGGTGGGTATTTCTGTGTGGAATGTTTTAAACCGTGCCAATGAGATCAACACCTATTATAGGTTGCAGGAAGATGCCACTATAGAACAGTTTACGCGTTTTTCGTTGGGTACTACCTCAAATGCCGTTTTACGCATTTTTTTTTAGGATAATGTCATAGGGTGAAGACCAATACCGTTGGCTTTTCGTACATTAGTTATACATTAGTTAGGTCTTGGCGCAGGGGGTGCCTTGACAATTTAGACAGACTCAAATATTCGACTTATGAAAACAAAAAAATTACTCACCGTTTTGCTCGTGCTCTTATCAGTTGCCTACGGCTATAGTCAATGTAGTATGATCCCTCAACCGCTTAATCAGCGTATAGCAGATAGTAGGCTTGTTATTGAAGGCGAAGTGATTGATCAACAAGGGGTTTGGAATGAAGCTCGCACAATGATTCACACCATAAATACCATTAAAGTGTCTAAGGTATTCAAAGGTGAACTAAGCTCCAGTACTATAAATATTCTCACTCAGGGAGGTACAGTAGGCTTAACTCACGATCGAGTATCTGTAGCCTTGAAACTACACTTAGGAGATGTTGGTATTTTTACCCTCAGAGACAATACTTCAACCATTAAAAGCAGTTCTCCGCTTTACGAAGTTTTAGGAAGACAGCAAGGTTTTGTGGCCTATTCTCCAGTAGATGGTAGTGCTGCCGATTTTCAATCCAGATTTAACTCTATCACCAATGAATTGTATCCATTTGTTACGGCTATGACCCGTAGCGCTTATCGCGAAATCCAGCCCTTACAGTTTAAACACGGGAGTACTTCAAAACGTGGTAGTGCGATGATGCCTGTGATTACGTCATTTACTACCGATGGAGGAGACACTGTAGCTAACGCTGGGGTGGGCGAATTGTTGACGATTAATGGAAGTGGCTTTGGGACCACCAATCAAACGGTCTTTTTTAGTAATGCCGATTCTGGCGGGGCCAATTTTATCAACGCTACTACCCAAGAACAAATACAATCCTGGACAGATACTCAGATTATTCTTGAAGTGCCTTCTAGTGCAGGAACTGGAGAATTTGTAGTTCAGGTAGGTGGAGTGAATGCCTTTTCGGGTGCCGATCTAACCATTGATTGGAATCACCTTAATGTAACCTTCGATGCAGACGGGACTGTTCCTGGAGATGAGAGTTGGGAAGTGCGCTTGATCAACGATAATGGAGCTGGAGGTTATGATTTTAATTTTAATGACGAATTTAACAATACTCCTGGCGCACCAGATACTTACGAAGACTTAATAACTACCTGGCGATGTGAAACAGGAGTAAATTTTATACGCGGTGACGATACCACCAATGATGTAGTGCCTTTAGGAAACCCTTCGGATGGACTCAATATTGTTCGCTTTGATAATGGTTCAGAAATCAATCCTGCCGATGGTACTTTGGCGTACGCCCTATCGCGATTCTCTGGATGTTTTACAAGTGCCACCACGGTGTCCTGGCATGTAGCCGAGATAGATGTAGTGGTAAATGATGATTTTAATTGGTATTATGACGATAGCTTACCAATACCTGGCTCTCAATACGATTTTGAAACGGTTATTTTACACGAGATTGGGCATGGTCATGGTATGGGTCATGTAATTAATCCTCCACAAGTGATGCATTTTTCTATCAATACTGGTACCGCCAAAAGAACCCTTAACGCTAACGATCTCGCCGCGGGAGCCTACATTATGGGAAAGAGTACAAGCATTGTTAGCTGTGGTGAGAGTGTTATGCAAGTAGCAACACCTACAGCAGTTTGTAAAGCTATTACCATTAGTCTGGATGCCAACGGAGAAGCAGTAATCACACCAGATGATATTGACAATGGGTCGACGCCAGATTGTCTCACGATAAGCAGTTTAAGCGCTTCCAAGTTGAGTTTTGATTGTTCTGATATCGGAAC
The DNA here is from genome assembly GCA_964549485.1 of uncultured Flavobacteriaceae bacterium. GTDB lineage: Bacteria > Bacteroidota > Bacteroidia > Flavobacteriales > Flavobacteriaceae > Dokdonia. Next base: position 5,527 of record CAZJWI010000023.1, on the reverse strand, counting down.
TCAAAACGTAACACTTACTGTCAATTTTAGCGATGGTTCTTCAGATACCTGCGTTGCTGCTGTTACCGTAGAAGGTACTACAGCAACCTATCAGGCAGGGACTTGGGTAGGAGGTGTTACCCCAGATGGCTCATCGGCAGTGACTATAGACGACAATTTAGATATTGCAGCAGGAAATATTCGTGGCTGCTCTTGCCAAATTACCTCTGGCAATACATTAACTATAGGGGGTGGAGGTTATCTTGAAACTTTTGGAGACATTACAGTAGACGGCTCTTTGATTGTTGAGCACGAAGGTAGTGTGGTTCAAAAAGACAATGCTGCCAATGTAATAAAAGGAGCTGGAGCTACTATAGAAATACAAAAAACCACTCCAACATTGGCCCCATTAGGATTTATGTTTTTATCAAGCCCAATGACCGCCGAAACCCGAGATGGTGTTTACAATAGTGCATTTAGAGTGATTGACCTTGTCTCTTCTAATTTTGTGGTTGATCCAGCGCTAGAAACAACAGATCCGATGGATCCTTATTTTGGAGCAGAGATCTTTTTGGGTCCGGATAATAGTTTTCTTGCCAATTATACGGGTAGCGAGAATCTTACCCCTGGCCAGGGCCTTGTGGTGTATCCGCAATCTTCGGTAAGCGATGGAGGGAGCACTTATGATTTTGTTTATGAGCAAGGTGTTTTAAACAATGGATTGGTGAATGTCCCAATACAGTATAACGGGCAAACTAAGAATAATTTTAATCTATTAGGAAATCCGTACCCTTCTGCCATAGATGCCGATGCCTTAATAGCTGCCAACGATATGATAGGAACAGTGTATTTCTGGGAGCATCTCACACCACCTTCTACAGCAATCCCGGGTTATTTACAGAATAATTATTCTATGAATGATATCTCGCTATACAATATTTCTGGAGGTGTTGCAGCGGCTAATGGGGGCACTGCACCAACACAATTTATCGCTTCAGGACAAGGATTTGCAATTAAAGCGATGCAAGGGATGTCGCCTAATGCCGTCTTTAACAATGAGATGCGTGTTACAGGTAACAATGATCAATACAGAAATGTACAAGATCGTGATCGGGTATGGGTAAGTGTGACTAATCAGACTTATGGTCTTAAAAGTCAGATGTTACTAGCCTTTTCTCAAGCCGCAGACCAAACCTATAATGATGGATACGACAGTAAACGAGTTGCTTCGGCTGTATCCCTATTTAGCACACTCAAAACTGGTGAGCAATTGGCAATTCAGACTAGAGAACCATTTGACTCGAGCATAGCTATTGGGGTAGGTTTCGCGACAGCAATAGAAGGCGTACAAGAATTTGAAATTTCGATAGATGAAATAGAAGGGGTCAATCTAACTACAAATGCGGTATATCTAGTAGACACTTATTTGGGCCGTTATGTCAATCTAAAAGAGGAAAGCTATCGATTTAGCAGTAATAGAACCATGTCTTCAGATCGGTTTAAAATTGTATTTGAACAACCAGAGATCTTAAGTGTTTCTGAAGCTGCTGCTTTTGATAATGCTGTCCAAATGTATCCCAATCCTACCTTAGGAGATATTGAAATTTCTTACGCAGGTAGCGATCGTCTCACTTCGGTTACGGTCATTGATTTACAAGGAAAGGTTGTCGAGCAACAATTATTGACTGGCGCTTCAGTAACGCATAAAGTGCCACTAAGTAAATTGGCCTCAGGAGTATATTTTGTAACTATAAGTAGCCAAAACAACCAAGTAGTTCGTAAACTCATCAAGCAGTAATTAGCGTGCTATTCCCATAGAGCTAAAAAAAGCGTTCTCTCGAGAACGCTTTTTTTATGAGGATAATCTAAGGTGTCACCTCAATAAAAGGGTAAATGACTTGAGCTAGGCTACGATTAGTTTTGTAATTTACTGTCATATAGCAATTTAGGACTGTTGTGATACTAGTTTGATCATGACAATAGCGCCTCGTAAAATCACGCGATATGACCGCCAAAAATAACTACGTTGATCTTCACTGTCACCCTGCCTTAAAACCTTACGGCAAGAGTTTTAATTATAAGCCTCAAGGCCGTAATAGCGCAAGGAGAACCGATTTAAGGAGTATATGGCGATATGATCCTCCTTCCTTATTTGACAAGGTTTTAAATTATCTATCGGGCTTGACCAAATTTTCTCAATCCAATTTTACAGCAATGGTCTACGGTGGAGTAGGTGTGGCTGTAGTGTCATTGTATCCTTTAGAAAAGTGGTTTGTAAGAAACAAACTATCTAATGAGCTCTTGCTTGACCTCGCCGCAAATTTTGCGCTTGGTATAGGAGATAATCGGATTGATTATGTACAGCGCAATAATGATTACTTCAAAGATCTTATGGCCGAATATGATTTTTATAGACAACTCGACGGCAAAGTGATTCGATTGCCCGAAGGTAAATTTAGATATAAACTAGTACGGTCATATGCCGAAATCGAGATGATTCAAGCTAGTGATGCCTTAAATAAGGATGTACACACCATATGCGTGATTATGAGTATAGAGGGGCTACACGTATTAAATACAGGATTAAAAAAGAAGGCCAAACCGGCCGACGTCATTGCAAATTTGAGTCAAATTAAAAACTGGGCGTATCGCCCGCTTTATGTAAATATCTCGCATCATTTTTTTAATGATTTATGTGGTCATGCTCAAAGTCTGGCTCCTATAATCAGATCTATGGTAGATCAAAACGAAGGATTAAATACCGGTTTTACAGCATTGGGTAAAAAGGTGCTAAAAGAATTGCTTAACAATACCAATGGCCAGCGTATCTATTTAGATATCAAACATATGAGTGTGCAGTCTAGAAATGAGTATTACGCTATGCTAGACGCCAAAGAATTTGGTGATGATACCATTCCTATCGTAGTAAGTCACGGAGCTGCCAATGGGTTAGAATCTGCTCAAAACCCAATTATGACACGTCCCGAAACCGCTGTGAGATTGCAGCCAGGGGATATCAATTTTTACGATCAAGAACTCATACGCATTGCTAAGAGTGGGGGCATTTTTGGTCTACAATTGGATGAGCGGCGCATCGCCAGTAGTCGTACTTTAAAACAAGTAAAACATTCGACCCAACGCCACAAAATAATGCACTATCGCTCTGAATTATTATGGAATCAAATCCAGCATATCTCACAATTATTAGATGCTCACGACCTTTTTGCCTGGGATATGATGTCATTAGGAACCGATTTTGATGGGATTATTGACCCACTCAATAGTTTTTGGACGGCCGAAGAATTACCTTTTTTGGCCGATTTTCTCGAACGTCATGCCCATAACTTTGTCAATGATAAACCTTACAAAAACAACTTTAACAATATAGACGCAGATGAGATAGTAACGCGGATCTTTAGTGGTAATGCCCATGAGTTCTTTAGAAAGTGGTTTCGCTAAAGCGTTAAAAAAATGTTTTGTGTGAACATTTAAGCCCTAACCCATTGCTCTCCCTACAATCGTGAACCTCGCTGCGCTCAGTTTACCGTGTTACTCTCCCTACGGTCGTGAACTTCGCTGCGCTCAGATTCTTAATAAAAGGGAAAGAAGAAAGATTAAACTTTTGGCTTAATTGAGTAGAAAGGGTATTGGATGAATCATTGATTCTATAACAAGGCTGTTAAAATTTTGTTTTTTTTAAAGGCCAAGCTCTAAAGTCTTTCGGCAATAGGGAAGTTTTACTTAAATTGTAAACAGTCAATCAACACCTTATAACTTATGAAAAGACGAAATTTTGTCCAACTTGCCGGAATGGGGGCTGGTGCGATGATGGTGCCTGGTTTAATGCTAGGAAATAATATACCAACAGAAGCACTACTCGAACCTGGAATGGACGTTATGCTAAAAAAACGTATGGCTGATGTGGCACTTAACACCGCAAAAGGCTTAGGCGCTTCTTATGCCGATGCGCGTATTGGTAGGTATCTCAACCAATATGTATTTACCAGAGAAGACAAAGTACAAAATGTCGTAAATACCGAATCTTTTGGAATAGGTATTCGTGTCATCGCAAATGGTACCTGGGGGTTTTCTTCGACAAATGATGTCTCAGAAGACGGAATCAAAAAAGCTACTGAACAAGCCGTTGCTATTGCCAAGGCCAATTCAAAAATTCAGAAAGAACCTGTAGTCCTTGCACCTGTAGATTCTTATGGAGAGGTTTCCTGGAAAACACCAATCAAAAAAGACTTTAAAGATGTACCCGTTTCTGAGAAGGTAGATTTACTATTAAGTGCTAATGCGGCTGCCTTGGAAAATGGCGCCAATTTTGTCAATTCGGCTCTTTTTATGGTCAATGAACAAAAGTATTTTGCCTCTACAGAAGGTTCTTATATCGATCAGGATGTGCACCGTATCTGGCCTACTTTTGGCGTTACCGCTGTAGACCAGTCTGCCGGTAAATTTAAGACCAGACAGGCCATGAGTGCTCCTATGGGAATGGGTTATGAATATATGGGCGGCTTGTCTTCAGAGAAGATTGCAGGACCAGACGGTCTTCAACTCTACCGCAATAGCTATGACATGGTAGAAGATGCTACCACAGCGGCTAAGCAAGCCAAGCAAATGCTCTCTGCCAAAAGTGTAGATGCTGGAAAATACGATCTGGTATTAGAACCAAATCACCTTGGCTTAACGATACATGAGTCTGTAGGTCACCCTACCGAACTCGATAGAGTTTTAGGCTATGAGGCCAACTATGCAGGTACGAGTTTTGCAACCCTAGACAAGTGGAAATCTGGAGATTTCAAATACGGAAGCGATATCGTAAACATTTTTGCAGACAAAGTACAACCGCATTCTCTTGGAGCTGTAGGTTGGGACGATGAAGGTGTGAAAACAAAACGATGGGATATTATTAATAAAGGCGTGCTAGTCAATTATCAGGCTATCCGGGATCAGGTCAAAATGATTGATCAAAACGAATCTCATGGTTGTTGTTATGCCCAGAGCTGGAACGATGTACAATTCCAGCGTATGCCTAATATTTCGTTAGAAGCGGGTAAAGAAAAATACTCGGTCAATGACATGATCAAAGATGTCGAAAAAGGTATTTACATTGCAGGTCGAGGATCTTATTCTATCGATCAGCAACGTTATAACTTCCAGTTTGGGGGTACGATGTTTTATGAGATCAAAGACGGAAAAATTGAAGGCATGCTCAATGACGTAGCCTATCAATCCAATACTCAGGAATTTTGGAATTCTTGTACAAAGATTTGTGATAAAGACGATTACCGCTTGTTTGGTTCTTTCTTTGACGGGAAAGGACAGCCATCGCAGGTAAGTGCCGTGTCTCACGGTAGTTCGACCACACGTTTTAACGATATCAATGTAATTAATACCGGTCGTACGGTTTAATTCATAGTTTTTTCAATTTTAAAATAAACACAATGGGAATATTTTCAAAAGAAGAGGCTAGGAAGATCATGGAAAAAGCGATGAGCTTTTCTACAGCCGATGCCTGCGTAATAAATTTAGGAGGGAGTGA
>CAZJWI010000022.1:0-11935 GCA_964549485.1 uncultured Flavobacteriaceae bacterium | reverse complement strand
CGTACTACAGCCGAAGCGCAATCTTCGGCTTTTTTTATGGTATAAATTGGTGTGAGAGTTCCCCCGAAGCCTCGGGGTCTTTGCCCGTACTATAGCCGAAGCGCAATCTTCGGCTTTTTTTATGGTATAAATTGGTGTGAGAGTTCCCCCGAAGCCTCGGGGTCTCCGCCCGTACTACAGCCGAAGCGCAATTTTAGCTAGTCAAAAACCTCATACAAAAGCACCATATCCGATATAGTTACTTGAAAAAACTGTAGCCTTGCAATAGTATACATTCTAATATAAGCGCGAAGCAAATGTATGAAACCACTAGCGTAAGAACGTAAAATCATCACTTATTGCTATTTGTTGATAGTGATGTATCTTTCCTTTATAAATGAAGTTGTTTAAGCCTGCCTAACTTAACATAAGATGTAGCGATAGATTTACAGTTGCACAGGCAAAATAATATCTAAAATATCACATGATGAAGAAGAAGACAATCTTGATAATCGGTGTTCTGCTATTGCTAATTGGAGGGTACTTCATCTTAGACAAAATGCTCTATACGGGTGTTAGACCTGAGGCTATAGTGACAAATGATTTTAAGGCAAACTTTTTTGCTAAAGACGACACTCGCAATGGTACAACCCTCATATTAGTGGGCGGGGGTCAATGGGGTGATTATTGGGCTCAAGAGGTTGCTCAACAGGGAATGGTAGGCCTCTCTTTACCCTATATAGGTATAGATGGTCTTCCAAGACTACCTGAAGAAATTGATTTGGTCTATTTTGAACGGGCAATGAGCTGGTTAAAAGAACAACCCGAAGTCAATCCTGATAAAATAGTGGTTATGGGGGCTTCAAGAAATGCCGAATTGGCACTCATTCTCGCCTCATCTTTTACAGAAACTATCAGCGGGGTGATTGGGTACGCACCCAGTTCGGTGTCTTGGTCAAATACAGTTTTGCCTTATAACTCTGATAAACTAAAGGCTAGTTGGACCTATAAAGGCCAAGATGTTGCCTATGTTCCTATGAACAAAATAAAAGCAAATACTCAAGGAGACATTGACTTTTTAAGCTATTGGAGGAGTGGATTAGCCAAAAGTGACTTGGTAGAAAAAGCTTCGATAAAAGTTGAAAACATCAAAGGTCCGATACTACTTTTTTCAGGGAAAGATGATCTTGTATGGCCATCTACTGAAATGGCTAATCGTATAGAAAACAGATTGAAAGAAAAACAATTTGAGTTCAGCTTCAAGAATATTCAATATGATAAGGCAGGTCATCTTATTTCTACAAACCCTGACGATAAGACGAGATTGGAGACCGGGACCATACAAATTGGCGATAAAGAATACCAATATACATATGGAGGAACTGCCAGTGGTGACTTCGAGGCAAAACAAGATGCCAAAAATAAAGTGCTCACCTTTTTGATTAATATATAAATTCAGTGATGCCGAATGGACGCTACACTAGGATTGACTAGGTTTATAACATTTGATTAGTCTACTCCCGCTTTCGCGAAAGCGCAATTAGAGTATTTGAAAGACGGATGCTTAATACCCAGTCAGATTAATTTTAAGGAAGCGTAGAGGGCTATGCAAGGCCCCTACATTATGATTTAAAGGAAGTTTTTGTTGATTAGCAGCAACATCTTGATGTTTTGGAACAAGAGTTTGAAGAAGGTTGTAGTATATTACATAAAAACAATGTTATGAAAATACAAGCCTATCTGGCTTTTAATGGCAATTGCCAAGAAGCCTTATCATATTACGCCTCTCTTTTTGATGCCGAAGTAATCAACACAGAAACGTATGCCAACAAACCTATTGATGTACCTGCCTCTTATCGCGATAAGTGGCAGCATGCCGAGTTAAAGGGCAATGGTGTTCATTTTATGGCTTATGATGCCGCACCAGACACGCCCATCAACAGAGGGAATCAAATTCATATGAGTGTTGATCTGACAGATGACGCTAAAGCGAAATCGCTATTTGAATCACTCTCCGAACAAGGAAAAGTACATCACCAATTTGAAGAAAGAGAATGGGGGCATTTTGGAAGATGTACCGACCGCTATGGAATTAACTGGATGGTAAATGCTAAAAAATAACACAATAAAAAAAGAAAACTATGGATATAATATTTGAATACCACGATGTCACTCAAAGTGATCGCTTAGAAAATATAGCAACAGAAAAATTGCAAAATTTAAAAACCAAATACGACATGGTTCACAGAGCCGATGTGTTTTTTAAGGAAGAGAATACCAGCTCTGATGAGACAGGAATGATCTGTAATATTAGATTAAGTCTCCCTGGACCCCGTCTTTTCGCAGAAGCGAGTCACGACAATTTTGTGAGCTCCATCTCAGAATCAGTAAATGATCTGGAGCGTCAATTGCGCAAACGCAAAGAAAAAATGTCAAGTCACTAAATATATTATGATTGGAGCAGAAAAGATAAAACCTTAATGGGGTTTTCTTCGTAGGTATCGGTGTAAACAAAATAAGATACCCCAATCATGAACAATTACATTACTTATCTAAAGGCTATACTTCTATGTGGAAGTTTAGCCTTTTTTACTATTTCAAAGGCTCAAGTAGGCATAAACACCACCTCACCAACAAAGCAATTAGACATAGATGTGAGTGGAATGAGCAGCGAAGGCTTAAATATTCGAAATACCGATTTTAATGTACAACTGCTTACAACCAATACGCCAAATCCTTTTACAGCCATTTTGCACAATGATAATGCCAATGGGCTTATTGACTTTCGGTTTGACAATGATAGCAGATATATTTTTAGCCGCAATGTCCTCTTTCCTGGGGTAAATGCAACAGATAATACAGTAACAGGTGGATTAGATATTGGCCGATTTGATTTGCATTTTAGACGTGTTTACTCAAGAGGAATCCACACCAATGACAATAGTGTCAATGGCGGGTTACGTATCAACATAGGAAGTTCTGGAGGTGTAACGGCCGATTATAATTTTAGCAATTTCGCATTCTATCCTGTCGCTTCACAAGTCAAGGATCTAGGACGTAACGGTAATTTTTGGAGAAACTTTTACTTCGTGAGTGCTTTTACACCCTCCGATCGCAGATTAAAAAAAGATATCAAAACTCTTTCAAAAGGATTGGAGACCATATTGGCGCTTCAAACCTATGAGTACGATTATATATTTGATGAAGAAGAAACGCTTCATTATGGCTTTATGGCGCAAGAACTACAAAAACAATTACCCAATCTTGTGGCAGTTGGTGATGATGAGCAGCAATCATTAAGTATCAATTATACCGAAGTGATCCCCATCCTTATTAAAGCCATACAGGAGCAGCAAATTCTTATAGAGCAACAGGCTACGGCCATCGAGGCATTACAACAACAGCATACAGATTAGCCAGACTTTGGGATACCTCCTCAAAAGTCTTACACAAAAAAGCCCCGAGTGTTGTACTCGAGGCTTTTGTATGCGATATAAAACTATTTATTTTTTATTGACCGATTTGATGTACTTCTCTAGCGCCATGGTCATAGAAGGTGTCTCTGGCGTAGGTGCCTGAATATCAATATTTAATCCAGCTTCTTTGGCAGCTTTCACTGTAGTGGCACCAAAAACCGCGATGCGGGTATCGTTTTGTTTAAAATTTGGAAAGTTTTTAAACAAGGATGCAATTCCACTTGGGCTAAAGAAAACAAGAATATCATAAAAGACATCTTCCAGATGTGAAAGATCACTTACAACAGTTCTATAAAAGGTGGCTTGTTTCCAATCTACCCCAAGTTTATTTAGAGTATCTGGCACTTCAGATTTTAGTTTGTCTGAAGAAGGCAATAAAAAAGTTTCGTTTTTATACTTTTTGATAATAGGCGCCATTTCAGAAAAGGTACGTTTGCCCACATAAATTTTGCGCTTTCTGTAAACGACATACTTCTGTAAATAGTAAGCTACAGCTTCACTCTGGCAAAAGTATTTTAATGAATCAGGGACTTTAAAGCGCATTTCTTCAGCAATTCTGAAAAAATGATCAACCGCATTTCTACTGGTAAGAATGATGGCCGTATAATCTTTTAAGTCTACTTTTTGAAGACGTACTTCCTTACTAGACTCTCCTTCTACATGTATAAAAGGAATGAAATCGATTTTTACTTTTTGGCGCTGTTCCAACTCAAAATATGGAGAATTTTCTACCTTCGGCTTGGGTTGAGATACCAAAATAGTTTTCACTTTCATAAACTTCGATTTTATAACTCCCTTATTTTAAGCATCGATCGTTTTAAAGACCAAATAATAGGGTGCTAATTCGAGAGCGCAAAAATACAAAATAAAATAAAATGGATGGCCAATTATTTGACTCTTATAGTTTGCTATAAAATTAATGAGTGAAATCAAGAAAAATAACCCAAAAATACTGAGTGAAATATACAGTATAAGGGTGTTGTAAGAAGAAGCGTAGGCTAAGAAACAGGATAGCACAAAAAGGAGTATCCCAAAGACATTGCGATAGGTGTATTTTTTAAAAGTATAAATGGTGAGATGAGATCGCAAATTTAAAATCCAGATCACAGCGTACTCCAGACTATTTTTCACTCCAAAAAAAACGACATAGCCCGCTAGAATTTGAATATATACAAAAGGCTGGCTGGCTGCAGGCCAACCTCTGTAATACCCATAAATTAAATAGATAAACAGGGGTATGCTCACTACTTGAAGCAATGTCAACAACAAATTTAAAGGATGCCAATACGAGATTTCTTTTTTTGTGCCCGAAAAAAAAGTTTCTGTCTGAAAAAGTCGAAGCAAATCGGTAAAGCGGTGGGTATAACCTGATCGGGCCAAAGTCACCAAAATTAAACAGACCACCAGCAATGCGGTTATCCAGTCCTGTGAAATTAATTGTCTAAATGTGGCTTCCAATACGCTTTATTCTTGCGTTAAAAATACGATAAAATCAGACCATAGGGTTCATTCTAATAGAAGAACAGTTTGTAAAATAACTACATTTGCCCAAAGATTTTTTGCAATGACCAATTCGGTAGTCATCATACCCACATACAACGAAATTGAGAACATCGAGCGTATTATACGCAATGTGTTTGCCTTACAACGGCCTTTTGATCTCTTGGTGGTAGACGACGGCTCCCCCGACGGCACCGCTCAACAAGTAAAGACGCTGCAGCAATCTTTTCCAGACAAACTCTTTCTTATAGAACGCTCTGGTAAATTGGGTTTGGGCACAGCCTATTTGGAAGGCTTTGATTGGGCATTGTCCAGAACCTACGCTTATATTTTTCAGATGGATGCCGACTTTTCTCACAATCCTAATGATTTAATACGGTTGTATAACGCTTGCGCCAAAGACAAATACGACATGTCTATTGGGTCTCGGTATATCACAGGAGTCAACGTGGTAAATTGGCCTATGGGAAGGGTCTTACTATCCTGGGGTGCTTCTAAGTATGTAAGATTAATTACGGGCATGGATATACATGATACCACTGCTGGATTTGTGTGCTATCAAAGAAAGGTGCTGGAAACTATAAATTTGAAAAAAATAAAATTTGTGGGTTATGCATTTCAAATTGAAATGAAATACAAGACGTATCTTTGTAACTTCAATATCAAGGAAGTGCCGGTGGTTTTTACAGACAGAACCAGAGGTCAAAGCAAAATGAGTACAGGTATAATTTCGGAAGCTGTATTTGGGGTAATAAAAATGCGACTACAGCATTTGTTTAAGAGAAAATAATATGGAGCAAGTTTTGATAAAGGATGCCCACATCGTAAATGAGGGCAGTATTTTCTACGGAGATGTTTTAATTGAAGATGGAATCATTGTTGAGATTGGAGAAAGCATTAGTGCCAAATCACCAGATGTCAATGTTTATTATGCCGAGGGTAAATACTTATTACCAGGTGTTATCGATGATCAGGTGCATTTTAGAGAACCCGGTCTAACTCACAAGGCTACCATAGGTACAGAATCTAGGGCGGCGGTAGCTGGAGGAATTACTTCCTTTATTGAAATGCCTAATACCGTACCTCAAACTACCACTGTAGAAAAATTAGAAGAAAAGTTTGCTATTGCCTCCAGAACGAGTTGTGCGAACTACTCATTCATGTTTGGCGGCACCAATGACAACCTGGATGAGATCTTAAAAGTGGATAAAAAACAGGTGGCTGGGCTTAAATTGTTTTTAGGAAGCTCTACTGGGAATATGCTTGTAGACGATGATAAGGTGCTAGAAAAGATCTTTGAAGCTACTGATTTAAGAATATCGGTACACTGTGAAGATGAGACAACGATCAAGAACAATCTAGCTGTATATAAAGAACGTTATGGTGATGATATTCCTATGCAATTTCATCCTATCATCCGAAGCGAGGAAGCGTGTTACCTTTCCTCTTCAAATGCCATAGCCCTAGCTAAAAAAACGGGGGCTAGACTGCACGTGTTTCATTTGTCAACCGCAAAAGAAACAGCCCTGTTTGATAATGATATTCCCTTAAAGGAGAAAAAAATTACTGCTGAGGTGTGTATCCATCACCTCTGGTTTTCTGACGAAGATTACGAAGAGAAGGGAAGTCATATCAAATGGAATCCCGCAGTCAAAAAGGCCACAGATAGAGAGGCGCTATTTCAAGCCTTACTCGACGATCGCATTGATGTTATCGCTACAGACCATGCCCCGCATACCCTTGAAGAAAAAGCCAATGTCTATACCGATGCTCCAAGTGGTGGGCCACTGGTACAACACGCGCTACCGGCCATGTTAGAATTTTATCATCAAGGTAAAATTAGTTTGGAAAAAATTGTCAAAAAAATGTGTCATAACCCGGCCATCATGTTCGAGATTGAAAAGCGAGGATTTATCAAAGAAGGGTATAAGGCCGATTTGGTATTGGTTGATCTCAACAATCCCTGGACGGTACAAAAAGACAATATTTTGTATAAATGTGGCTGGTCACCTTTTGAAGGTACTACCTTTAAATCGCGTATAAGTCACACCTTTGTAAACGGTAGATTGGTCTATAAAAATTTTAAAGTATACGATGGGCTCTACGGAGAACGCTTAACTTTTGATCGCTAATGCCAAAATCGCTGGTTTACATCGTTATACTCTCTCTTGTCTTGCTGGGATGTCAAAATATCACTCCGGTACAGCCCCCAGAGCGTCTTATTCCAAAACAAAAGATGGAATCGATTATCTACGACATTGCTGTTGTGAATGCAGCAAGAGGATTTAACGTGCAGCGATTAAAGCGATATAAGGTATCTCCTGAAACATATATTTTTGAAAAGCATAAAATAGATAGTCTTCAGTTTGCCCAGAGCACAGTTTACTATGCTGCCAATGCCGAAGAGTACAAAGAGATGTATCTCAATGTAGAAGCCAGAATCGAATCACTTAGGGCAGATTTTCAGGCCAAAGAAAATGCTTTTCAGCGAAAAAAGGATTCGATTAGAACAGCTCAAGTACTCGCCCGTCGTAAGCGCGATAGTATCAAACGCGCCAATGGCGATACCACCAGGGCAACCAAAGTACAATTTAAGCGCCCAGATATTTCTAAATCTTCGCAGATTTAAAATGAACGGCAACCCGGCTGATCGTCTCCTCAAGCGCACGTGGTTCATATCCCATTTCGTCTTTGGCTTTATGATTGGCATATTCGGTCATTTCTGTGGCAGATTGCACAGCGTTTTTGGTTAGGCTGCGCTTTGCCGTAAACCATCCCCTTATATTATCTAGTAGTCGCAGTATATTCAATGTACTTTTGCCTATACACCGCTTAGGAGGTTTTTTACCTAAAGCCGTTGCTATAGTAGTGAGCAATTTTTGATAGGTCCAATTTTCGGCAATAAGAATATAGCGCTCATTGACGACAGGGCCTTGCATAGCTATGAGCATCATATCGACCACATCCAGTACGTCTACTATCCCAGAACCACCAGAGGTGTAATAGTTTAACCCCTTGGCTACACGACCAAATAAGACCCCGCTGCCAGAATCGTAGCCTCCTGCACCAAGGATAATTCCCGGATTTAATATCACGGCATCAAGTCCTTCTTGAGTACCACGCCAAACTTCCATTTCACCTCCGTATTTGGTGATGGCATATACCGAGTTGGACACATTGGGATCCCAGTGATTCTCTTCGGTAATAGGCCAGTTTGGCGTTTTAGCCAAGGTGGCTATCGAACTGAGATAGACCATTTTTTGCACCTCGTGGCTAAGACACAAATTGACCACATTGGCAGTTCCTTCTACATTCACTTTTCTCAATTCTTTATAGCGGTATGGATCAAATGAAATGAGTGCTGCACAATGATAGACCTGTGTCACTTTATCAAAGGCCACGCTTAGTTGAGGTAGATCGAGCAAGTCTGCCTCAACCCATTCTATCACCTGCCATCGATCGGATGCTTTCGCGAAAGCAAAAAATCGAGCCACTTCCTCTTTGCGTTTTTGGGTTCTGTACAGCGCCCTGACTTGCCGATGTTGCTTTGTCAAAGCGAGTAATAAATGACTACCTACCAGTCCTGTTGCGCCAGTTACTAATATCATGGGTTAAAGATAGACCCTAAGGACGAATTTATTTGAGAATTGTCAATTTTTCATACAAGATAGTAGGTCGAGCCTGTGTTGCTTACGTTCATATTTTTATCTTTGCCATCGCTAAAATAAGACCGATGATTACAAACTTTGTGGAAGAATTACAATGGCGAGGGATGGTGCATGATACTATGCCTGGAGCCGAAGCACATTTGATGGAAAGCATGAGAAGTGCCTACGTTGGATTTGATCCTACGGCAGACTCCTTGCATATCGGTAATTTAGTACCCATAATGTTACTGGCTCATTTTCAGAGAGCAGGACATCGTCCTGTAGCCTTGGTGGGTGGTGCCACTGGGATGATAGGTGACCCATCTGGGAAATCTTCAGAGCGTAACTTGCTAGACGAGGCTACCTTGCGTCACAATCAAGAGTGTGTGCGCAAACAACTCTCACATTTTTTGGACTTCTCATCGGGTGAGGCCAATCAAGCAGTCATGGTCAATAATTATGACTGGATGAAAGAATTTAGCTTTTTAGATTTTATTAGAGACGTAGGTAAACATATCACTGTCAATTATATGATGGCCAAAGATTCTGTAAAAAACAGACTTTCTGGAGAAGCTGCCGATGGTATGTCATTTACCGAGTTTACCTACCAAATGGTACAAGGCTATGACTTTTTGCATCTCTATCGCGAGATGGATTGTACCATGCAAATCGGCGGTAGCGATCAATGGGGCAACATAACGACAGGTACAGAACTTATACGACGTATTGCCGGCGGTAAAGGATATGCTTTAACCTGCCCGCTCATTACCAAATCTGATGGAAGTAAGTTTGGAAAGAGTGAAGGCGGTAATGTCTGGTTAGACCCAGCCCGTACCTCTCCTTATAAATTTTACCAATATTGGCTCAATACTAGCGATGAAGATGCGGCCAAGTATATCAAGATTTTTACATTTTTAGGCAAGTCAGAAATAGACGCTCTAATCGATGAGCACGCAGAGGCGCCTCATACTAGAATGCTTCAAAAACGTCTCGCACAAGAGGTTACCACCACGGTGCACGGAGAAGAAGCCCTAGCTAATGCGATTAAAGCCTCTAATATTCTATTTGGAAAATCTACAGCCGATGATTTAAGGCAATTGGATGAGGCTACTTTCTTGGATGTCTTTGATGGGGTGCCACAGGCCGAAATCGCCAAGTCCGAACTTAGCTCGGGCATCGATATTATTGCGGCCTTAGCCGAAAAGTCGGGCTTTTTAAAATCAAATGGAGAAGCGCGTAGAGCCTTAAAAGAAAACTCAATTTCGGTGAACCGTGAAAAAGTTAAGGACGATTTTCAATTGACCGAGGCGCAATTGATCAATGACAAATTTGTGTTGTTACAGCGCGGAAAAAAGAATTATTTCATCTTGCAATTCGTATAAACAAAAAGCACTGGTAAGATCGAGACCTACCAGCGCTTTCTCCTTTGATGGCCATCATACCATCAAACTACCTATCACGATTTGTATTTTACATCATTCCAGGCAGCATCGGCCTGGCCTTGAAGTGTTTTTGGATCTTCTTCTAACCATTTTTCGAGAGTGTTAGTGCCCCATGAATTATAAAATAAAAAGAGTTTGCCATCTCTGATCTCAAAGGTTTCTGGATTAACACTTACCTTCTCTCCTTTAACTGCAATGGCATAGGCACAATAACCACCGTATTGCGGAATGTATTTTTCGGGCGCGGCTTTAAAAGTTTCGGCATTGGCGCTATTGGCAAATTTGAATCGGGCACCATCGTGAGAGACTACAAATCTTTTATCGCCCTCTATGGCCTGGTTGTCAAAATAGGCAACTACATCGTAGCCCTCGGCGGCATAGCCTTTTTTAAGATTATAATCGGTTTGCTGGCCTAATAAACTGCTAGTAATAAATACGAGCACTAAACTAAAAAGTGTTTTCATAATAAAAGTATATAGGAACTAGGTCGTAAAAACTAGGAAGCATTACAATACTTCCCTTTTTTTTACAAAGCCATTAGATTACATCCTCTAATATCGGCGTTATCAAACCTTCCTAGCACCGTAAATTTTTGATGGGTAATTTTTTTGCCCAAATCCTGTGTTGCGATAAAAGCACAAGAATGGACGTTGGCCAGATCAATGATATTAAGACCACCGCTGCGACCTTGGTCTAACAGCGTCAATGGATCTTCTGGATCTCTTATTAAAACTTGCATCCAAGGTGGTGTTTCAAAAATCCCCTCTCCTTTTGAGTAGGCTTGCGAGAGCAGTTCTGTCATACCGTATTCACTGTGAATCTGTTCAACCCCAAAGCCCTTTTTAAGATTTTGGTGCAATTGAGCCCTTACGATTTCCTTGCGTCTCCCTTTCATACCACCAGTTTCCATGATAATGGTGTGATTGAGATCAAATTGATATCTTTCTACTAGATCTAAAAGGGCAAAGGACACACCGATGAGTAGCACTTTTTTCCCCGATTGATCAAGCCTTTGTAAGGTTTCGCTTAAAGCGGAAAAATTATCGAGATAAAAGCCACTATCTGGCTGTTGACTTTTCTTAATCAAATCATCAACCATATAAATCAGGGAAGAACCTTCGCGTTCTAAATAGGAAGGTAGCAGCGCAAGTATGGTATAATCAGAAATAGGGCCGTACTGACTTTCAAATCCTTGGAGATAACTCTTTTGATAAATTGAAAGATCACTTACATAATGTTTACTGGGAGTACTTGCGGTCGTGCCACTACTACTAAAGGTTTTGGCAATAGGCTGTTGGTTAGTAATTACCTGATGTGTCTTAAAAAAGTTAATGGGCAAAAAAGGAATCTGGTCTATAATATCGATCTCACTGGGATGTTTGTAAAGCAAATCACAAAATGATCGATATACCGCATTATACTCAAATTGATACCTAAAAAGCGTTAAAGCAACCTCCTCAAATTGTGTTGGAGTGCTTATCGAAAATATATCCTGAACAGCGGGTGGCTTCATATAAGCAAAGGTATCATATGCAGTGTTTTTAAAAAAGAAAAGCACCTCGATAAGAGGTGCTTTAAACTTGTAAATAGTACTAGGTTTTACTGAACGATCAATTTGGTGGTTGCCGTGGCAGTACCTTCTGTAATTTTCATAATATAAACCCCAGCTGCTAAGTTGCTGATGTCAACACTAGCTTTAGTGGTTGTTGCAATTACAGTTTTACCTGTAATATCCACTAAGTCAATTCGACTGATAGTATTACTTGAGCTAATTAAAACATCGTTCTTAGCAGGATTTGGGAAAAGACTTATTTTACTTGAAATATCTCTTTCTACAATTCCAACCGGTGCTGCATCACGAATACTGAAATCATCAATAGCAATATCACTC
>CAZJWI010000021.1:0-12284 GCA_964549485.1 uncultured Flavobacteriaceae bacterium | reverse complement strand
TTAAAAATTGATCAAAGTGTAGCTCACAATGGAGTGTGTCTTACCGTTGTTGAATTAACGGATGATACCTACGTAGTTACCGCAATCAAGGAAACCTTAGACAGATCCAATATTGGTGATCTGCAAATTGGTGATGGAGTAAACTTGGAACGTAGCATGATCATGCAAGGTCGAATTGATGGGCATATCGTTCAAGGACATGTGGATCAAACGGCAACCTGTACCAATATCACTGATGCCTCAGGCAGCTGGAGTTACAGCTTTAGCTATGATCCTGGATTAGGGAATGTTACTATCGAAAAAGGCTCAATCACCATAAATGGTGTTAGTCTAACCGTGGTAGATTCGTTTGAAGGCGGTTTTAGTGTAGCCATCATCCCATACACTTATGAGCATACGGGTTTTAAAAATTTCGAAATAGGGACTAGCGTCAATCTAGAATTTGATGTAATTGGAAAGTATGTAAAAAGAATTACAAAAGGCTATTAGGCCGAGACAGTCTTTTTGCGCTTTTTAAAGAAATACCAAACTCCAAGCCCAGTTCCCAAAAACAACAACATCCAAATACTACTGTCTATAGGCATAGGAAGACCAACAGGTGGAGTACGCTGAGGAGCTGGAGGCCTAGCAGCTTGCTGAGCAAATACCGAGGTGTTTGCCAGCATAAATAAGGTTGCTACGTAAACTTTTTTAATTAAGGGGCTCATAAATATTGCAAATGTACAACTGTCAAGTCTAAGCTTTAAACGCTAAATTTAACTTAATAGTATGTTAACATATTACGCTCTTCACCGACAATAATACGCATTTTATCGATAAAAATGCAAATTCGTGGACTAATTTCCCAATTTCCCACGGTTGATTTGTGCGCTTCTATAACAAATCAAACTCCTTTGTACCTTATATAACAACTAAGTGGCACAAATTCCCAATTAAAATAAAGTGGTCCCACTTGGGCTCGAACCAAGGACCCTCTGATTATGAGTCAGATGCTCTAACCAACTGAGCTATGGGACCGAAAACGGGTGCAAATTTAATACAATTCCGCTACCCAACAAACTTATTTGGCATTAACTCATCTTTCTTGACAAAGTTCTACTAAAACACCAGAAGTCGTTTTGGGATGAACAAAGGCAACCCACTTATTGTCGGCCCCTTTTTTTGGCTTGTCATTTAATAGCACAAATCCTTCATTTTTTAATCGTTGCATTTCGGCTTCAATATCATTTACGGAAAAAGCGATGTGATGGATGCCCTCACCGCGTTTTTTTATGAATTTGGCTATAGGGCTTGTCTCATCTGTAGCTTCGAGCAGTTCAATTTTATTAGGCCCGGTCTTAAAAAAAGAAGTGCGCACGCCTTCTGTAAGCACCTCCTCCATCTTATAGGGTTGGCTACCCAGTAGTTTTGTATAAATACTGTTAGCCTCTTCTATATTTTTTACGGCAATACCAATATGCTCTATTTTATCCATGCTTCTTTGATTTTGGGTGATTCCGCTTTCGCGAAAGCGAGATTCTACTCAAAACAAAAGTAACACAAATCAGAATATTGTATTTTTGCCCAATGGAAACAAACAGACAGAAAAAAGTAGCCGGAGTACTCCAGAAAGATCTAGCAGAAGTGCTTCAAGGAGCATTACGGGATAATGGAACGACGGGAATAATCATTTCTGTCTCCAAAGTAAAAGTACCTACCGATCTTTCGGCAGCTAAGGTTTATATCAGTGTATTCCCAAATGACAAGGCGAGTCAAATTTTAGAGGAGGTTAAAAAGACTAGCAGTACTATACGGCATGAAATTTCGCAACGCACCAGACATCAGTTGCGCCGCATGCCCGAGCTTCAATTTTATATTGACGATTCTTTAGAATATATAGACGGCATTGACCGTTCTCTAAAAGGTGGGGAGAATCCAATTGAGAATCCCGATCTATTGTCACCTAGAAAAAAATCATAAGTGGGATTTCCGCTCTACATTGCTAAGCGTTATTTATTTTCAAAAAGCAGCACCAATGCTGTAAATATCATTACAGCGGTTTCTATCTTTCTCATCGTTATAGTGACAGCAGTCTTAGTTGTAGTGCTATCGGGATTTTCGGGAATAAAAGAGTTTAATTTATCGATTACTTCGGTGATTGATCCAGATTTAAAAATCCTACCCCAGCAAGGCAAAACCTTCGTCTTTGATGCCAATCAGGAAGCAGCCTTAAAGAAAATAGACGGTATTGACCAATACACCTTAGTGATTGAAGAACGCGCCTATTTGGAGTTTAAGGGCAAGACCCATCTGGCCTTTATGAAAGGCGTAGACGAGCGCTACACCCGCGTCAATCCTGTTGATACGACAGTGCAATGGGGGCAATGGCCAGAAGTAGGCGAACCCGCCTTTGCGATTGGATCTGGAGTGGCGCGCAATCTATCGATAGGCATAGGCGATTACCGCAATTTAATGACCATCCTTGTCCCTAAACCTGGCAAAGGTTTGAGCACAGATCCTACGCAAGATTTTAACTCGAGTAAGGCTGTTGCTAGTGGTATTTTTGAGGCAGGAGAAATAAGTCAGGATCACATCTTTGGCAATATTGATTTTGTAGGGAAACTCCTGGACTATCCCGCCGATCGTATCAGTAGTATAGATCTCAAATTAAGCCCTACCGCCAATGAGAATCAGATTCGACAAGCGGTTACAGCGCTCTTTAACGATCCAATGCTTATCAAAAATCGCATCCAACTCAATGATGCTTTACACAAAATGCTCAACACTGAGAATTTAATGCTTTATTTTGTGTGTACCCTTATATTAATCATTGCACTCTTTAGTTTTGTAGGGAGTATGATCATTAACATACTTGACAAAAAGAGAAATATTAAAACACTATCGGATCTAGGTGCCTCGCTCAAAGAAATTAGAATGACTTTTTTCCTCCAAGGCGCTTTAATCATTATTACAGGTGGTATCGTAGGAATGCTAATAGGACTGCTCATTGCCTATCTTCAAGAAGCCTTTTCGCTGAAAATGATTACAGCCACCCTAGCCTGGCCTATGAAAGTAGAACTAGGTAATCTTTTGATAATTTACCTGCTCATTTTAGGCTTGGGACTTATCGCTTCTAGATTGGCGGCTAGCCGAATCAACCAGCGTATGATAGATAATCTCTGATTAGGCGAAGGTATAGCCTGCAAATTTTTCTCCTATCAAGTCCATGGCGGCAAATACATCTTCACTTCTATCGCTGGTCACCAATTTCATACGGTATTCTTTAAAGTGTGGTATCCCTCTAAAGTAGTTGGTATAATGCCTTCGGGTCTCAAAAACACCTAAGGTTTCGCCTTTCCAGGCAATAGACATTTCCAGATGGCGTCTGGCCGCTTCTAGGCGTTGTTCTAAAGTAGGTGGCCTTAGATGAGTACCCGTTTCTATATAGTGCTTAACTTCTTTAAAAAACCAAGGATATCCTATACTTGCTCGTCCTATCATAGCGCCGTCAAGGCCGTATTTATCTCGCATTTCTACGGCGCGTTCTGGACTATTGACATCGCCATTCCCAAAGACAGGAATATGCATACGTGGGTTATTCTTTACCTGAGCAATAGGCTCCCAATTGGCATCACCTTTATACATTTGAGCACGCGTACGCCCATGAATTGAAATGGCTGCACAGCCTACATCTTGGAGTCGCTCTGCCACCTCTACTATGCGAATGCTATCGTGATCCCAACCCAAGCGTGTTTTGACTGTGACAGGAAGCTTGGTGTGCTCAACCATGGCCTTAGTAAGGCTTACCATCAGATCAATATCCTTTAAAATACCAGCTCCTGCTCCTTTAGAGACCACTTTTTTGACGGGACACCCAAAATTTATATCAATGATATCGGGGCCGCTCGCTTCTACAATTTCTACACTCTTGAGCATAGAATCCAAATTGGCTCCAAAAATCTGAATCCCTACTGGTCGTTCTTTCTCATAAATATCCAACTTCATCACACTCTTGGCCGCGTCTCTAATCAGACCTTCGCTCGAAATAAATTCGGTGTACACTACATCGGCACCCTGCTCTTTGCAAAGCGCCCGAAAAGGTGGATCACTCACGTCCTCCATGGGCGCGAGCAAAAGTGGAAATTCACCTACATCTATGTCTCCAATTTTTGCCATATGACCTAATCTTTTACAAACTGAACCTGCTTCTCAATTTCAGCCCCGTCTCTCTTGACAACCACCGTTGTCGTATCTCCTTGATCAAAGGTAGACAGCACACGCATATAACTCATCATATCGGTTACCAGGCTGTCACCCATTTTAATGACTATATCTCCTTTTTTCAAATCTGCATTTTGCGCAGCCTTTCCTTCACTCACTCCGTCAATACGCATTCCGGGTCCCGAATATAGATAGTCTGGCACTACCCCTAACCCAACTTTAAAACTAGGGACGGCGGCACTTTCATCTTTGGTTTTGGTAAATTTTATTTTCCCATTATCATCCAATTCTTTGATGATTGCTTGTATGTAGGTCTTTATGGCCTGCATGCCCTCGTAATTGAGCTTCTCTGCATCATCACCAGGTTTGTGATAATCATCATGCTGCCCAGTAAAAAAATGTACTACAGGAATGTCATTTAAATAAAAAGAGGTGTGATCTGAAGGTCCGACTCCACTTTGATGTTCGGCTAAGGTAAAGTCCTCATTGGCAGCAAAAACGGTTTGATTCCAAATAGGAGAAGTACCTAAACCATGTACTGCAAGAGCTTTCTCACTATTGAGCCTTCCAACCATGTCCATATTGATCATATAATTTACCGTAGAGAGGTCTATGGTTGGATTTTTTGTATAATAATTAGATCCTAATAATCCCATTTCTTCACCAGAAAAACCAATAAATAAATAATTGTTTCCAGCATATTGTGGGTCTTGCAAATCTTTGGCAAGTTGTAGCATAATAGCTACACCACTGGCATTGTCATCGGCACCATTGTGAATAGCCTCACCTTCCCTATACAATGAGCCTTCTCCACCCATCCCTAAATGATCATAATGAGCACCAATGACAACTGTGGTAGCCGCCTTGTTGTCCCAATACCCAATGACGTTAGTCCCAGTAATTAGTTCTCCCTCTACCCTTGCATCACCCTTATCATTACCATCTTGAAAGTCTGGATCACTATGTGGATCTTTTGTAGGGCTAAAGCTAAAGGTTTGTGTATATCCGTCTGCACTGCCTTTGGGTGTTAATCCCAGCGTTTCAAAACGCTTGGCAATATATTGAGCTGCTTTAATCTCTCCTGCAGTCCCTGTTTCCCGCCCCGTCAAATCATCACTCGCTAAAAAGGCGACATCATCCTGCATAGTGGTAGCTACTTCTTCCTTGCCGCATGATAATAGCCCTACCAAGGTCAAAATCAGAATTATCTTTTTCATAAAATAACTGTATTTTTGAGCAAAATTAATCATTTCTCATCGTATGAAATATTTTTCACTCTTTATCCTTTGCTGCTTGTTATTTTCCTGTGGAGAATCTGCCCAAGAAAATAAGGGCAATGCTACTGATACCAACGCTCAAGAAGATACAGCTATTGGCATAACTAATGACACTTTGATTTATCCAGAAGAGAAGCATTTCAAAAGTATCCAGCAAGTGACCTTTGGTGGTGACAATGCTGAGGCCTATTGGAGTTTTGACGATAAGCAAATGATTTTTCAATCCAATTTTAAAGATTGGGGTGTGGGTTGTGATCAAATGTTTTTGATGGATGTAGGCCAAACTTTTAAATCTAGCCAACCCCCTATGATAAGTACGGGAATGGGACGTACTACTTGTGCGTATTTTCTCCCCGACAACAAGAGTTTTGTTTATGGCTCTACTCATCTGGCCAATAAAGAATGTCCAGAAGTACCCTTGCGTAAAAACGGGAATTATGTTTGGCCTGTTTATGATTCTTTTGACATATTTGTTTCTGATCTTGAAGGCAATATAATTGATCAATTAACCAAAGCACCAGGTTATGACGCAGAGGCTACAGTATCTCCTAAGGGTGATAAAATCGTTTTCACCTCTACTCGAAGCGGAGATCTAGAACTATGGACTATGAACATTGATGGCAGTGATAAAAAGCAAATCACAGACGAGTTAGGATATGACGGGGGAGCATTTTTCTCGCCAGACGGTACACAACTCATCTTTAGATCATCTCGCCCAAAAACCCCTGAAGCCATTGCCAAATATAAAGGATTGCTTGCCGAAGGTCTGGTTGAGCCCACCGAAATGGAATTGTTTATTTGCAATGCCGACGGTAGCAATATGCGTCAACTTACACGTTTGGGTAATGCCAATTGGAGCCCCTTTTTCCACCCTTCTGGAAAAAAGATTTTATTCTCATCCAACTTTGAGGCAGAGCGCGGCTTTCCTTTTAATTTGTACATGATCGATATTGATGGTAAGAATTTAGAGCGTGTCACCCATGGTGAAACCTTTGACGCTTTCCCAGTATTTTCAAATGACGGGAAAAAATTAGCTTTCTCATCCAATCGCAATAATGGAGGGGGTAGAGATACCAATCTCTTTATTGCAGAGTGGATTGATTAACACGCCCGCTTAAGGCCGGCCAAAACGGCTTTTTATATAAGGCTTGTCTCTTATATCCATCATAGGTTTTTCGTAGTTACGATACCAAAGATATGAGAGGCCAAAAACCAAAATAAGATACACTATTACATAGAGCGCTTTTGTAAGTGAGGTTAAGGATTCAATAGGCCATATCCAACGCATGGTTTGTAAGATGATCCCATAATGCAACAGATAAACGGCATAAGATAGTACACTAATTGTCGTGATGGTCTTACCTAACAAAGCGGGTTTGGTTTTCCATTGACTGAGTATAGGTAAAAAGAAACAATAGACTACTGACATTAGTGGCAAATAAGCGACATACCAAAACCAAGGATTACTCTCTGGCGTCCATTGTTTCAATGTCATAATTATTTGAACTAAAAAAAACAATACTATACCCAAGACCAGGCACACAGCTGCATATTTCTTCCAATGTCTTGGATAGATTAACGACAAATAACCTGCCAACACTCCGTAATAAATGGCATCAATACGATACCAGACAACTGCTTTTAGCTCAATATTCCAATGCTGCAAACTCATCTGAGAAAGTCCCGCTGTATAGATCACCTTAGTGGTAATAAAAAAAATGATGACGCCAAGAGTTACCACCAAGAAGAGTGTATCTCTTTTTGCTTTCGCGAAAGCGCCAACAACAAGCAATAAAAGCATAGGAGCGATGATATAGGCAAACTCTTCTATTGGTAGACTCCAGGATTCTGTGAAAAATAAGTCCATCCCAGAAAAGAAATTTTGTAAAAAACCAAAATAATGTGCGATTGTATCGGGCAGCTCGCGCCCTATTGCTGTAACAAGTAGAATATTGAGTAATAATACTGCATAGTAATTAGGCAATGTCCTAAACCATCTTCTCACTAAGAAATACTTAAAATGACCTCTGTGAAAATGTGGTTTTAAAAATTGGCGTAACAGTATACGACCTATCAAAAAACCACTAAGCACAAAGAAAAGTTCGACCCCCATCACTCCACCAAATTGCAAGAGGTAAACGAGCCCTCCACTGTTGGCCTCTGGAAAAATCCAAAGTATATGGGAGCCTAGTACGCCAAGAATGGCTATCGCTCTAAGCAGATCCAAGCCAAAAATCCTACGGGAGTAATCAATGTCCATATCTTAGTTCCTAAATAGTTATCGTGATAAGCTTACTCTTTTGCCAAACTTAAATTAAGACGCATAAACGCCTAGGTTGAATGAAG
This sequence comes from uncultured Flavobacteriaceae bacterium, assembly GCA_964549485.1. Lineage (GTDB taxonomy): Bacteria > Bacteroidota > Bacteroidia > Flavobacteriales > Flavobacteriaceae > Dokdonia. The sequence continues at coordinate 4,461 of CAZJWI010000021.1, read as the reverse complement.
CCATTACTGCACGCCTTTTCTCTTAAAAAGCAAGGATATCCAGTATAACATCAGAATAAGCAAAGTAGTTAGTCCAATTCCATAACTCAAACGCCAAAACCAACGCATGGCACTTTGACCCCCTCTAAAGGTTTGGCTTTCTGTAAAACTAAATGACCAATTACCTGCCAATCCATAAGAAATAGGTATCCATAGTAGTCCTAAAACCAGAACAACTTTCAAAAGAGCAGAAAGCACACTATAAAAATAGCCTCTAGGCTGTCTTAGCACTTGTACCCCCAAGTACACCGATAATGGAAAAGCTATCATACCCATGGCTGTTATAAAAGTCCCAAGAGGTATCGTTTTTGCGCTATCCAAGGCAATATTTAGAATAGAAGACCCACTAATTAATAAAGCAAGTGATATAAGCGTACAGCCCAGCGCACAATAAAAAAACAGTTGTCTGTAAATCATTCTCTTTCTCTTAAGTATCGCTACTGCGAAAAGCAACTTAGATCAATTCTCGTTTAAACGATCTCGCTCTGTCTTGTCAATACTTCGGTTGTTATCTTCTAATTCGAAATTACCAAAATTATAAGTAAAACTTATGCGTACGCGCTGGGTTTCGGGAACGGCAAAGTAGCCATTGTCTTGATTGAGATAACGCGAAAACAAAAGGGCATTGGCCTCTCCAAGGATATCGTTTGCCGTGACTTGTAAAACTGCTCGTTTATTCCAAAATGAATGTCTCAACCCGGCAACCAGATTGGCATTGGCCTCTTGTTTATAAGATCCAGACAAGAATTGCGAAAAATAGGCTAAGGATAATTCTCCGCTAAACGTCTTGGCCTTGTTAAAGGTAAAGAAGTTGGATAGCGAGACATAGACTCCTTCTACCTCGTTGGTAATAATAGCATTATTACTCTCTACAGCCACAAAGGTTTCCTCTTCATGAAAAAGCGAGGTGTACAAATAAGCATACCAGCCTTTTACCACAGTTCTTCCATGAGTAAAATCCAAGCCGTATGACACGCTTTCGACTGCATTTTGTCTATCGGTCCGAAATACAAAATTTTGATTGTCTTGAAAGGGCAAAGTGACTATATTCTCGCCATTATCGACGTAGTATACATCAAAAGAATAAGCGCTATTGAGGGTATAATTGAAGTTGAAACGATGTGCAAAAGCAGGAAGCAAATTGGGATTTCCTCGCGAAAAATTATTTTCGGTCTGGAAATATGAAAATGGGTTTAAATCTTGATAGCGTGGGCGTGTAAGACGGCGTCCATAGTCAATTGAAAAGCTATGACTTGCTACAGGAGTATATTGAAGATAAGCTGTAGGGAACCATTCTAAATATGCCAGATCTTGTGTACTATCCAATACCAAGGACACTCCTTCTGAGTAGGTTTGTTCTGCACGAAGTCCAGCTTTTGCATTCCACTTACCCCAGTCTCTATTTAAAGAAACATAGCCGGCAAACACCTGCTCATCATAAGTAAAATCATCTGACAGTGCTGTATTAAAAACACTTGACTCATCTGCAATATCAAAAAAGTCTATGGCCGCACGAGACCTTATCGCACTGGTTTTTACACCAGCGTTGATGTCGAGCTGAGCAACTGTAGTTACATAATCTAACTGAGCCGTGTAAATATCGATGTCTTGTGCTGCATCTGTAAAAAAGTTGATGCGCTGAAATTCTTCAGAATCTTGATTTGAGTATCTCGAAAGCAACTCCTGAGTACGATCGCGGCCATAATTAGTATAATGCGCATTGGCACTTAGACTTCCCTTAGGGAGTGTATACTCATATTTGAGATCGAAGGCGAGGTTGTGCTCATCGGTGTTGAGCTGGCTATTTGTATCTATAAAAAAACTATCGAGATTGGATTGCCCCTGCACATCGGTAAAGGTGGTATTGCGGAAGGATTTATTGGGAGCCAAAAATCCCAAAGCCGAAAAACTGAGCTGATGATCTTTGGCTAGGGCATAGTCTAGGATGATATTGGCATTGTGACTTTCCAACTGTGTGATGCGTTCAAAATCTATGTCCCACCGTGCCACAGTACTTCCCTGGCGCTTAAAATTGATATAGCTATCAATATCGTTAAGCTCTTTGCGATTGTTGTAATTGTAATTGGCAAATATATTGAGACGTTCTCCTTGAAAATAATGACTAGTCCCTAGGCTGTACTTTGGGAAAATGGCATAGGTAGCTGCCGCTGTAGCACTACCTTTGTATCCGGCATTGATGTTTTTTTGGGTAATAATGTTTAATACAGGGCCACCTTCGGCGTCAAACTGAGCCGGAGGATTGGCAATTACCTCTATTGATTGAATGTTTTCACCTCCTAAATTTTCTAAAACGGTTTTAACTTCATCTGCGCTTAGCTGCATACGCGTTCCGTTGAGAAACACGGTAGCGCTCTGACCTCTAATCATTAGCTCGTCTCTATTATTTACAACGCCAGGGGTGCGCTGTAAAATCTCCCAGGTGCTACCGTTGGAAACAATAGAATTGGCCACTGTAAATATCAATCTGTCGGCTTGTCGGGTGACCGTTGGTTTTTGAGCGGTAAGTACGACCTCGTCAAGACTCTCACGGCTCTCTAACAAAACTATAGCTGGTAAGGTTTCTGATGCCGACAGTGAGAAGGCGTCAGAGAGATAGGTTTGATAACCCACATAAGCAACCTGTAGCTGATAGGCAGCCTGGTCTAGTTCTGATAAGACAAAACTTCCATCTTCTTGAGAAATGGTGCCTTTGATGATGCTTTTGTCGGGGTTGAGCAACAATACGTTTGCAAAAGGAACAGCATTGTCATTAACATCTACAATCTTCCCCGAAAGGGAAAATTCTTGCCCGTAAGCCATGAGGTGGCACAGGTAAAATAGCGCAATTAGGGGGTAGTGTTTTTTCATGAGTTGCTAGTGTAAAAATAGCAGAATGTGAACCGCTTGCAAGAATTGTTACTACTTTTTTGACGAATTGCTTATTTTCTTAATTGACTGCAAAGAGAAAGCGCCCGATAACACCTATATTTGCAGTCTATTTGCCCTTGACTATGAAGAACATTCGCAACTTTTGCATCATTGCCCATATTGACCACGGTAAAAGTACCCTGGCCGACCGTCTTCTGGACGAAACCGCTACTGTCACAAAACGAGAACAACAGGCTCAACTCCTTGACAGCATGGATCTCGAACGAGAACGAGGCATCACGATCAAATCGCATGCGATACAGATGGAATATACCTATAAGGGTGAGCAATACATTCTCAATTTGATCGACACTCCAGGTCACGTAGATTTTTCCTATGAAGTATCGCGTAGTATCGCGGCTTGTGAAGGGGCTTTGCTCATCGTTGATGCGGCTCAAAGTATCCAAGCACAGACCATTTCAAATTTGTACCTCGCTTTAGAGAATGATCTCGAAATCATCCCGGTACTCAATAAAATTGATCTTCCAAGTGCCAATCCAGAAGAAGTGACAGACGATATCGTCGATCTATTGGGTTGTGATCCTTCTGAAGTCATCCCGGCTTCTGCCAAGACGGGCATTGGGATCGCAGATATTCTAGAGGCCGTCATCGAGCGCATTCCTGCTCCTACAGGAAATCCCGACGAGCCGCTCCAAGCGTTGATTTTTGATTCGGTGTATAACCCATTTAGAGGAGTAGAGACGTATTTTAGAGTACTAAATGGTAGTATCAAAAAGAATCAACAAATCAAATTTATCGCTACCGACAAAACCTATAGTGCCGATGAAGTGGGTACCTTAAAATTAACTCAGGTTCCCAAACAAGAAATTCACACCGGTGATGTAGGCTACCTTATTACAGGAATTAAAGATGCGCGTGAGGTCAAAGTAGGTGATACTATTACAGATTCTAAAAACCCTACGCAAAACGCTATTGAGGGCTTTGAAGATGTCAAACCTATGGTATTTGCAGGAATCTATCCTGTAGACACCGGAGACTATGAAGACCTGAGATCTTCTATGGAAAAACTCCAGCTCAATGACGCTTCTTTAGTGTTTGAACCAGAGAGTTCGGCAGCGCTGGGATTTGGGTTTAGATGTGGTTTTCTAGGTATGTTGCACCTGGAAATCATACAGGAACGCCTTGAGCGTGAATTTGATATGACCGTAATCACCACGGTACCCAATGTATCGTATCACGCTTTTAAAAACAAGGAACCCGATACAGTGATTATGGTAAATAATCCGTCAGACCTGCCAGATCCTTCCTCTTTAAATCGGGTAGAAGAGCCCTTTATCAAAGCTTCTATTATCACAAAATCAGATTTTGTGGGACCGGTGATGTCCTTGTGTATCGAAAAACGAGGTGAGATTACCAATCAAACCTATCTCACCCCAGAACGTGTAGAATTGAGTTTTGATATGCCCCTAGCCGAAATCGTTTTTGATTTTTACGATCGCCTAAAAACGGTTTCTAAAGGTTATGCTTCCTTTG
>CAZJWI010000020.1:0-7555 GCA_964549485.1 uncultured Flavobacteriaceae bacterium | reverse complement strand
ACATCGTCCTGAAACAAAAATTTGATGTATTTGCCATTGGCAGCCTTGAGGCTGTTATTCCAGTTTGCCCCTATCCCGCTTGGGGTGTGTGCCAGGGTGATTACAGCAAGGTCGGTATCTTGAGTAAACTGATTGACTATTGCCATGGTCGCATCTTCAGAGGCATCATCGCTAATGATTACCTCAAGATGGGGATAGGTCTGATCCAAGATACTGTCTAAGGCCTCTTGCAAAAAAGCAGCGCCATTATAGGTTGGGATACAAATAGATACAAGGGGTTGCTCCATGGACTTAGGCCAAACGTTTTAGTTTTAATTTGGCTTTGACCAAGATAATCATAATTTGATAGCGTAGGGTCCACCATCTTTGGCCTTGTTGTTTGCTAAAGCTAAGGCTATCCAAACATATATCTCTAAGCAGTTTGAGTGGTAATTGCGATTTGCCCCACTTATATCCAAGCCAGCCTTTGTGCATTCTAAACCTCATATCATTATTGACAGAACTAAACCCACCATCGGCATAGTGGGCCACGATAGTATCGATGTACAATCTGGAAATACCCGCATTTAGAATCCATTGCATATTGTGATGCCAATCTGCCTGAGCGGGGTATTGCAGATCAAAAAGCCCAATACGTTCAAAGACACTTCTATGCATAAACATGGCTTGATGGCAAATGTTTTGCCGTACTATTTTTTCTGGACTAAAGCGGCCGTCATACCGCCCATTAAATCTAGGACTATAGACATCACCATAGATTACATCGGCAGGGGTATCTCCTATGACTTGTGCTATGGTATTTAGTATTTGAGGGTCGTATAGATGGTCGTCGCTGCCTAGAAAATAAATATAACTACCAGTGGCCGCCTCTACCGCTTTATTCATCGCATCATAAATGCCTTTATCGGGTTCACTTTTGATACGCAATACGCCTAATTGATCTTGAAATGAACGGGCAATCTCTATAGTATTATCTGAAGACACAGCATCCTGAATAAGCACCTCCATATCCCGAAAGCTCTGTTGGGCCACACTCTGTAAGGCAGTTGCCAAAGTAGCCGCTGCGTTATAGGTAGGAATGATGATAGAAAATAATGGCATAACTGCGGCTGTGCTGTTGGGTTATTTTTTTATAGTAATTGTTATGCGCATGCACTATTAATCTTAGGTTTTATATAGTTGCAAAAGGATGTCTTCTGCACCTGTCATACGCAAACGCTCCCCCATAACCTTATTGTTCTGAATAGCTCTTTCTCTATATGAATCGTCCGTGATGACATCATACATTCGATTTGACATTTGCTCTATACTATTCGGGTCAAAGGTGAAGTTAGGATCTCCAATTGTTTCAGGTAGCGAGGTGACATTAGAACATACAACAGCTACATTCATAAGAATGGCCTCTATTAGTGGAAAACTTCCAGCTTCGTATAATGTAGGTATAACAACTGCCAATGCATTTTTATAAGTAGCATACATCTGTGCATCGGTTAGTACACCTGCAAAATGTACTTGTCCTTCCAGTCCCAATTCCTGTACGCAGTTTTTGATGAGCTTACCTTGATTAGAGTCTATATTACCCGTAAGCACAAGTCGTATTGTAGTCTCAAGCCGGTCTGCAACTATTTTAAATGCCTGCAGCAACCGTATATGATTTTTATGTGGCCAAAAATTTGCAGGATAAAAAAGATAAGGACTCGTTTGAAATTCTTCTAGCCTTCCCTGTGGTTGCTGTTTTTCAAAGGCAGAAAACCAAAGGTTTTTCATATTTAGCAATAGTACTACTATACTCTGTGATGGTACGTCAAAGTAATTAACAATATCATGCGCTACGTGTGTATAGCTGACCACAATTCTATGTGAATTTTGAGTACATCTATAATACATTTCAGCTCTATAAGCGCGTTCTTTAGGTGTAAAATTTATGGGATAATGCAGCTCTTGCACATCATGTAAAGTCGTGATAAGTTTGGTCGACTTTTTTATATCAGGACAAAACTGATATGGCACATGAATATAATCAATTTCATTTTTTTCAATAAAATCATCTAAGTAATTTCTTCGTCTTAATGTATATGGTACCCTACCTATTAAAAATTGACATAAAGCACCGATTCGATGTCGTAGTCGATTTTTCCTTTTCGCTTTAGCTGTGAAAATGTTGTCGCTTTGCACCAAGACACAGTGCGTACTGTTATTAACAATTTGTAAGACTTCAGGATCTTTTAGGTCGTGATATACCCAAAGTTGCCATTTGTCGTTAGCTATTTCGTCTAATGACTTTAATAAGTTTAAAGCATACTGCCTTATCCCGCCATTGCCCTGATTGATATCGGGATAATAAAAAAGTATTTTGATCAGAGATGTTTTCATAGAACTTAGGTCAATTGTCCAAGCTAATTACCACTAACTTATAAAATTTCAATTCGTTAGAGCATCTAATACTGCTGTAGTAATGTAATCAATATCAGCCTTTTTTAATTCAGGATAACTAGGTAGATTCATACCTCGTCTAGAAAGTGTTTCGGCCACGAGATGCTTTTCATATTTCTGTGAATAGATAGGCATGGTATGTATAGGGTAAAACATAGGTCTTGTTTCAATACCTTTATCTATTAGAGCAGCTTTGAGTTTTTCTCGGTCTACATATTCAGGTAATAACACCGTGCACATCCAATAAGAATGATTAGTCTCTAGTGCTTCTTGGTGAAAGGCTATAGCTGTATTTTTAAAGGCGTCTTGATACCAAGAGGCAATTTCTTTTTTCTTTTTAAGTATGTGATCTATCTGTTCCATTTGTGCACAGCCAATTGCCGCACATATATTGGTCATTCTATAATTATAGCCTACAGCATCATGCCAGTATTCGCGATATTTGGCCAGACCCTGGCCCTTGAGATGCACCATTCGATCATGTAGGGTTCTATGGTTGGTAACTACCATCCCACCTTCACCCGTGGTAATAGTTTTGTTTCCATAAAAGCTAAAAGTAGCGACATCGCCAAAACTTCCTACATGTTGCCCTTTATACAAAGTACCAATTGCCTCAGCACAGTCTTCAATTAAGAATAAATCCTTCTCTTTACAAATGGCTGTCAATTGATCCATATCACAGGCGTGACCATAAACATGAACACACATAATAGCCTTGGTATCTTTGGTGATTTTTTGCTCAACATCCTTAGGATCAATCTGCCAAGTATCTTCTAAACTATCTACAAAGACAGCTTTGGCTCCTGTATAGGTAATCGCATTTACCGATGCAATATAGGTCAAGGTAGGTACAATAACCTCATCGCCCTCTCCTATACCCAATGCCTCTAGAGCAAGATGTAAAGCAACTGTGCCATTGCAAACACTAGCCGAATGTGAAACTCCAATAAATTGTGCAAAGGTTGATTCAAACTTTTGTACAAATTTACCTTTGCTTGATATCCAGGTAGAATCCAAACATTCATTCACATATTTCTTTTCATTGCCTACCAAGGACGGCTGATACACAGGATACTTCATAATGTTATAGCGATTCTATCTTTTGTGTTTTGGTATTAAAGACGGGCAACCCTTTAATACTATTAATTCGGGCCTCTCCCTCCAGATAATTTAATTCATTGTCTCGATTACGGGATTCTCTAAATTTTGAAGCAACATAGCCTTGCTCTAGCGTTACTTCTTGCAATTGAGTAGCATATGCTTTCTTGACAAAATACGCATTATTTCCTGCGCTATTACTTCCTACAAAGATATAATCTCTTTCTAAGGCTAGGTCTATTAATGCCCTAAGAGAAGCGCCGGCATACAAATGACTATAGTGCGCCTTTGACCGTTCAAAATCGGCCTTGTAGGGCACGGTGATCGCTCGCTGTCTTCCAAAAACACTATTGTATTCGACTATCATAATAACGGGATCAACCACAGTCAAGGCTTTCCATATCCAATAATCGTTACCATCAATATCGATATGTAATAGACCTATCTCTCCGCTTATCCCAGCGCTTTTAATCAGCTCATTGATGTTTTCCTGAGTAATAGAGGCTGACTTTGCGTTAAGGCTGTGTTTCCAATAGATATCGCTTTTCTTAATACATTCGATATGTTTCTCGCTCCCGTCCATCACTAAACCTCTCCAATTGTTGTTCATTAGCAAAAATCGCGTGTTGGACTCTTTGTAGTCTTCTACACCAAACTCGACAAAGATCTCTTGTGATAGTGTTAACTCAATGTGACGAATCAGATATTGAATGATACCGTCATCACCCCACTGTGAAAACACTTTAAATTCTGCATCTTGTAGCTTATCGACCTTCCCCCGAAGTAACTGCAATTGGGTTTGTAGCTGACCATTTTGAAATAAAACTCGTTCTTCCATCTTGGGATCAGTTTTGTATATGGTTTTAGTGATAACCTGAGGCTTAGGAAGTACCTTCTTGGCCACTTTTTTTATCGTCTGTTTTATAGACATTTTTTTAGGTTCGACCTCAGATGCATACCTAGAAACAAAGGCCTCTCTAGTAGCTATATCCATTTTTCTATTAACAGACACTTGTAATGGCTTAATTTTTATAATATCCTCATTTACAAATTTATAGCTAAAAAAATCATCTCTCTTAGTATGCGTTCCACTATTGTCAAAACCAATATTTTGTATTAAGGGATACTTAGGATAAAGAAAAAGTTTTTTTGCCAGAAACATGGAAGTATAGAAACGTATAGCCCAAGAATCAATTTGACCCTGTGCCTGCCGAAGCAACATATCAAAAAAGGGATAGCCGCCATAATTCATTTTATCCTCTAGATTTGAGAATCTTATACAATCAACCAGCTTTTTAGTGTCAAATTCTACCTCTTCCCAGCGATCTTTCCAAGTGGCATAGCTCCAAGAACAACTTAATGGTAAGAAATAACTATCATCACTCGATTTTATTTCTGAGGGGTAAGTATAACCCGATATTCCGAAAACTTTATCTTGATTTTTATATATGGACAATCCTTCATTTATGAATGATAGAAATTCAGGATGAGTAATAATATCATCCTCCAAGACAATCACCCTATCGTGTGACTCAAAAACGGTGTTGATACCAAAAATTACATGTTGAGCCAGACCCATATTTGTGGGCTGTAAAGTGAGGGTCACACTTTTTGCCCAATCTATAGCTTCACAAAGCGCTCTCACCTCATCTATAGCCTTTTGATCTTCACTATTGGCACCTGCTTTTGGCCCATCTGCAAAGACGTAAATAGGCGTGTCTGCAATGCCTCTATTTGCACGCAGAGCATCGAGCATTTGCTGGGTATGCCAAGGGCGATTATAAACAAATAGTATGAGGGGGGCTTTATTCATTAGAATCTTTGTAAAAAAGAGTATTAAAAGTTTTTGCGATTAAGTGGTAACCTAGCTCTTTGAGATAACTATGCATCGAATTAGAAGAAATGTAGGACTCTAAACTTGGCTTTCCAATTGCTTCAACAAGCAAATAGGTGGGTCTATATTTTTTCCAATTATTGGTTCGTAAAACCTCTTCGTCCATCCCCTCTACATCAATAGACATGAAATCGATTTTTTGATGATCAGAAAGATGCTCGCGCAGTATTTCTTTTAAAGGTTTGGTTTGGACAGAAATCACTTTCTCAATATGATAATGCGCTATTTTATTCTTTATTTCAGCCTCTGTTTTTGAGAATGTGTTTAAAGCGGGTTCATTAAATATATAGTACTCTAGCAACCCCTTATGCTTCGAAATCCCGATCTCTAGATTTATATCGCGTGACCTTACATTTTCAAATGCATTCATACTTCCAGGCATAGCATCTATATTGATACCCGACCACCCTCTTTTATAGAAGCGATACGTATTCGAAAAGCGCATAGGATGATGTGCACCAACATCTATATAGAATCCATTATTTTTCTGATTTAAAAAACGATCTAACACGAGATCTTCCCCTTCTTGCGCATAGGACTCATTTAAAAAATTTGAACTCATCTGATTAGTAGTAACCTCGGGTGCTTGCTGAACCCGTACTTGCTTAAATTTAGGTAGTATTTTTGCTATGAGTTTACCGACCATATACCTTTTACTAAGTATTGCGAGGTACCATCAAAACCTAAATTTCCGGTTTCATAATAGTCTCCTTTTAAAACAGTTATAGTGCCTAACCTATCCTTTAGCCAATCAGATTCTTCTCCGTTGTATAAGATACGCCCTTTTACTGTGTATTCTCCCTGATTGAATGAGAGGTCTTTAATGGCACACTTTACGGTTATGATTTCTCCAGGTTTCCCGCTTATTTTTATATGTTGAAAAGAACTATATAGTACAGAGAGCACCACACCGTTGCTGGCATGAAATGAAAACCCTAAGTCAATTTTGGCATCCTTATCAAAATTTTCAGATAGAGCAAGACTAAAACATAATACGAGGTCATCACCAGTTAAAGTGCTTGTAACTATTTTACCTAGCGCATCTTCAAAATGAAAATCTGAAAAGCGTACGAGCCCATTACCTGATCTATTCGTTGCTTCTATGAGTTGATTGTAGACTACTTGTTCTTTTTCGCTTAGATAATGAGATATACCAGAAACCGTGTCCCCCTCAAAATCAACGGTGCCATTGTCAAGTACTATAATTCTTGAACAGAGGCTTTTTATAGTTGCCATATTATGACTCACAAAAAGCACCGTACGCCCACCCCCGGTCGAGATATCCTGCATTTTCCCAATGGCTTTTTTTTGAAAATCGGCATCGCCTACGGCTAAGACCTCATCTACAACCAGGATATCGGGCTCCAAAAAAGCGGCTACTGCAAAACCTAGTCGTACTCGCATTCCGCTAGAGTAACGCTTTACCGGAGTATCTATATACATCTGACAACCAGAAAACTCGACAATTTCATCAATTTTGGCACGTATTTCGGCTTTGGTCATCCCAAGTATAGCTCCATTGAGGTAGACATTTTCACGCCCGGTTAACTCTGGGTGCATTCCTGTACCCACTTCGAGCAGCGAGGCAATTCTTCCTTTGGTTTTAATACTTCCCAGAGTAGGGCTGGTCACTCGTGATAAAATTTTGAGTAAGGTAGACTTACCCGCGCCATTTTTACCTATAATACCTAGCACTTCTCCCCTTTTGACCTCAAAACTAATATCGCGCAAGGCCCAAACATAGTCAGAAGAAGCCTCGGCGCTACGATCGTTTATTGCACCCACCTTGAGATAGGGATCTTCCTTGCCACGCACCTTATGCCACCATCTGTTTAGATCGTGTCCTATAGTACCTGTACCTACGGTCCCTAAGCGGTATTGCTTGGCAATATTTTCAACTTTTAATATGGTCTCGCTCATGAGCTTTATAAGGAAAAGTGGTTCTTAAATCTTGTTGTCGCTGCTGTAAAAGGGCGGCATCTGCTGTATGGGTATGGCTGCTAAAAAGGTTTTCTATTTCTGATGGGCTAAGGGGCTTTTCTTTGAGCATTCCTGTATACGAGCTTATGCCTACCGATTCAAAATAATCAAAAAACTTGACATTATCACCACTCAGTTTATTAGAAAAAC
>CAZJWI010000019.1:0-8449 GCA_964549485.1 uncultured Flavobacteriaceae bacterium | reverse complement strand
GTATATGGAGAAATTTGCCATAAGTAGACTGGTGGGTGCTCCTCCGGGCTATGTAGGGTATGAAGAAGGTGGACAACTTACCGAAAAGGTGCGTAGAAAGCCGTATTCTGTAATCTTACTTGATGAGATCGAAAAAGCGCATCCCGATGTCTTTAATATGCTCCTACAAGTATTGGATGATGGTTTCTTAACAGATTCCTTAGGTCGCAAAATTGACTTTAGAAATACCATCATAATAATGACTTCTAATATTGGCGCACGTAAATTAAAAGATTTTGGTCAAGGCGTAGGCTTTGGTACAAAATCAAGAGCATCTCAAATAGATGCCAATGCCAAAAGTGTCATTCAAAATGCGTTGAAGAAGGCATTTGCACCCGAGTTTTTAAATCGTGTAGATGATGTTGTTGTCTTTAATGCCTTAGAGCGAGAGCATATACATCAAATTATTGATATAGAATTGGTCAAACTCTACAAGCGTATTGCGAGCTTAGGATATCACTTAAGTTTGAGCGAAGATGCCAAAGACTATATTAGTGATAAAGGATTTGACAAGGACTACGGTGCTCGTCCATTAAAGAGAGCTATTCAGAAATATATAGAAGATGCCTTGGCCGAAGAGATCATCACTGCCAATTTGGAAGAAGGTGACGCCATTTTTATGGATCTGGATAAGAAGTCGGAAGAACTTACCATTAAAATAGAAAAGAAAGAGGCCTCGGCTTCAGAATAATCACCTTATAACAGAGAACGAAGGCAGTTATTTGAGTCTATCAAATACCTGCCTTTTTTTGATGCTAAACACATGAAGAAATCGAATAAGATTATAATGGGAATTTTGGCATTTTTGCCTTTGGTGTTATTGCTGAGCTATTTTGCCATTTTTGTGGGAATGTTTTTTGAAATGTTTTCTATGGTAGAGCACACTGCCAACAACCCGCTCGCCTCCACCACTCCAGAACGCTTATTCTCTCGCTATATGATAGGCCTATTTGTTTTGATGGGTCTAATGCTCTTGTCAAGTCTTGTTCTACTTATAGTATATATCATTCATATCATGAACAACCCCAAACTAAAACAGAACAACACCCTCCAGCTCATATGGGCGCTCGTAGTCTTATTTGGGAGCTTTATTGGAGCGATAGTCTATTTTATAGTTGAAATCTATCCTATGGCTTCTCAAAGCGATCAAAACAAGGAAAAACCACCCACAACTTCATTAAACTAAAAGATTTTTTTGGTATATTTTAGATACCCTAGTTTATACCAGCTGTGCTATGAAGACGCTATTTCCCATCCAAAAGACACTTGATTTTTGTCAAGTGAGTATTTATTCAGATTATATTTATGTCGTAATGAATGAAGGCATTACCGTTATCCCTGCTCACAACGATATACTTATAGATCTGGCCAACACCTACTTTCCTGAGCGTGACTTTGTGTATATGACACACCGTATACACTCATATAGCGTAGATCCTACGGTTTATATAGAAACCTCCAAGATTAAAAACCTTAGAGCCTTTATAGTCATTGCGCAAAATTTTGATAAAGAATCTGAAATCACCAAAATTGAAAAACTTTTCTTCGAAAAGCCCTTTGTCCTCTTTGGTACCAAGGAGGAGGCTATTGCCTACAAAGACGAATTGTTGAGTAGATAAATCACTGTAACTATTTCGGGATTTATAAAGTTACGGCTCATATAGCCTTGCTGATATTCTCCTGACAATGAATGGCTTGTAAAATCGATTTTTTTTAGTGAAAAATATGTTGTTCTTTTAGGTATAAAATTGATTCAAAACCCCCTAAATGCAATCACTTCCACCCCCTAAAAGTACCGTCTTTGATTTTGGCGAAGTACAAATTATTGGCAATATTGTCATAGCGATCATGAAAGAAGGTATCGTTTTTAATACTGAATATAACGATGTATTAATCGAATACTGCAAATCTCATTTTAAAGAGGCGACCTATGGCTATATCTCATATCGCAAGAACTCCTACGCTGTTGATCCCACTGTTTATATTCAAACCGCTAATAAGGCTAATGTACGTGCGATTGCTATTGTTTCGCAAAAAACAATCGATCGTTCTAATGCCTCTGTCGAAAAGCAATTTTTTGAACATCCATTTGAAGTATTTGATAATCTAACGCTGGCCACTCAATGGATGCACAATACCCTCGCTACGAAAACAGCTCCTCAGGGGCAATCCTCAAGCTTTGTAGAAAAGCTTGAGTCTTGTGCATATCTTCAGATAATATACGATCGTTAGCAACAAAAGATACTTCCTTGCGATAAGCTTTTAATAGACTTTCCAAAAATGGTGCAGTCTTTAATGGAGCCCTGTAGTGAATTGCCTGAGCTGCGTTGAGTAGTTCTATACTTAGTATTCGTTCTACATTCTCAACAATCTGGAGCAGCTTAGTAGCAGCATTGGCACCCATACTCACATGATCTTCTTGGCCATTAGAAGATACTATAGAATCTACACTGGCTGGAGTGGCTAATTGTTTGTTTTGACTTACAATGCTGGCCGCGGTATATTGTGGGATCATCATACCACTATTAAGACCAGGGTTATCTACTAAAAATGGTGGCAATCCTCTTAGGCCACCTATGAGTTGATAGGTTCGTCTCTCGCTTATACTACCTAATTCTGCCATAGCGATACCCAAAAAGTCCAAAGCCAACGCCAAGGGCTGACCGTGAAAATTACCGCCACTTATGATTTTATCATCGTTGGCAAATATATTGGGATTATCGGTGACACTATTAATTTCAGTTTTAAAGGTCTTTGTGGTAAAATCGATAGCGTCTTTGGTGGCTCCGTGTACCTGAGGGATACATCTAAAAGAATACGGGTCTTGCACATTAACTTTTTCGAGTTCGGCGATCTCACTTTCACTTAAAAACTCTCGTATGCGCTCTGCCGTTTTAATTTGACCTCTATGAGGTCGTACAAAGTGAACCAAGGCATCAAAAGGAGACAAATTGCAATTAAACGCATCTATTGAAATTGCTCCAATAACATCGGCGAGATAAGACAGCTTATGACTTTTTAACAGGGCATATACGCCATAGGCAGCCATAAACTGTGTTCCGTTGAGCAATGCAAGGCCTTCTTTAGAATGCAAGGTGATAGGATCCCAGTTGTGTTTATCTAAGACCGCTTTCGCGAAAGCAATCTCATCACCTTCCCAAACCTTACCTTCTCCAATTAAGGGTAGCGATAAATGAGCTAATGGAGCCAAATCTCCGCTAGCGCCTAAGGAACCTTGAGTATATACTACTGGCAACACATCGTTATTGTAAAAATCGATCAAACGTGTTACGGTGTCTAGATGAACGCCACTGTGGCCATAACTTAAAGACTGAATCTTAAGCAATAGCATAAGTTTGACTATTGGTTTGGGAACATATTCACCAAAACCGCAAGCATGTGATCGGACCAGATTTTCTTGTAGTGTTGTGAGGTTGTTTTCTTGTATAGCTACATTACACAGACTACCAAAACCCGTGTTAATCCCATACAATGGGGTTTTACTGCTATTGGCTTTGGTATCGAGGTAGTTTCTGGAGCTATTAATATTTACCAAACTCTCTTGACTAAGAGCAAGTTGCTTGTTTTGATCTAAAATAGCAGATATGCTTGCTAAATCTAGAATTTCTGAACTGATATAATGCGTGTCTCGCATGGAGGAAGTCGTTGTTTTTGCGCAATTTCGGAAAAATAGATGGAAAATTATGCACTTGTTAGCACTTAGCTTTCTCAGGATTGACAATGGGCCCAATTAGGTAGGGTTAGAACTGTCAATATCACAGCCAAATAGCCCGATGATAAGAGGTGAAGTAGGAAAGAAAATAAAATAGATAAGCAGCCCAATGTTTAAAAAAGCAGCTTATTTTTTTAGTTCGATAACCTTTTGATCATCGCTAGTATCTGAGGCACTCAAGACATAGGTATAGAGCCACATAAGTGTGAATGAAGGAATAATATCTACAAAGGGAACAATCTCCTCTACAAAAGCAACTACACCAGCTACTTTACCAGCGGTGCCCTTATACATTCGTGTCATCAACCAAGCCGAAACAGGTGCCCAAGCAATATCTGAGAAATCTCCAACAGCCGGAATGATCCAACTCGAGGTGACCACACCTATAGCGTCAAAGAGTAATCCTAGGAATAGTAGTTTATATTTATTTGTAGGCATTTTCATGAGTGCGTCTTAAAATTACAACTATAAGATAAACAAAATACGTTCCAAAAACTAGGAGAGATCAGAACTGATCAATTTTAAGAATTCGGTTCTGGTTTCGATCTTTTGAAACTGCCCCCTAAAACCTGAAGTCGTGGTTGTTGAATTTTGTTTTTGCACTCCCCTCATCATCATACACATATGAGAAGCCTCGATCACAACTGCCACTCCCTTAGGCTTCAAGGTTAAATTAATGCACTCTAAAATATCATGGGTAAGTCGTTCTTGTACTTGTAACCGTCTGGCAAATACATCAACGATTCTAGGAATTTTACTCAGCCCTACAATATAGCCATCTGGTATATAAGCGATATGTGCCTTTCCAAAAAATGGTAACATATGATGTTCGCATAAAGAGTACAATTCTATGTCTTTGACAATGACCATATCGTCGTAAGCTTCTTTAAACATAGCACCTCTGAGGATTTCTGAAGCATCCATTTGGTAACCAGATGTAAGAAATTGCATCGCCTTTGCAGCTCTTTCTGGTGTTTTTACAATACCTTCTCGCTGGCTATCTTCTCCCAGACTTTCAATAATTGCTTCATAGCTGCTTTTTACCTCCTGGGTTGTCTGGATGTGGTATTCTTCAAATTTTTTATAAGGCATACGACTTTCGGCTTGATCTTTATTTATTTTAAAACGTCTTGAAAATACGTTTTTATTTTGTCAATTTTTGGATCGATGATGATTTGACAATAGGGCTGTGATCTATACTTATTATAATAATCGTCATGTGAGGCATCTGCTTCATAAAAAACATCTAAAGGAGTCACTTCTGTGACGATGCTATTTTCAAAAATCGAGGCCTCCTCTAAATTTTTTATAAAATTCTCGCTTATGATGCGCTGTTCTTCACTAGTATAAAAAATACCCGATCGATACTGGGTACCCCTATCATTGCCTTGCCTGTTTAAAGTGGTAGGGTCATGAGTTGCAAAAAATACTTCCAGCAGTTGTTCTAGACCAATTACCTCAGGGTCATATTTTACTAAGATACCTTCGGCATGACCCGTTCTGCCACTACACACCTCTCTATATGCTGGATTCTTGATATGTCCTCCGGTATATCCAGATTTCACCTCTTCAACTCCCTTAACTCTTTGAAAAACGGCCTCTGTACACCAAAAGCAACCAGCCGCTAATACGATACTTTGTAATTTTTTTTCTTTCATAGCTATTCTCAACTGTTAAATATAAGTGCGTAAATCGGGGATTCCCATTACTTTATAAATCATTGTATTTTTTTTAACTTTTAATTAATAGCAAAGGTTGATAAGCAATAATAGATTTGCCCTTTCAACAATTTTACATGCCACAACGCTTTTTCTTAATTCTTCTGTCACTGCTCGCTTGCTTTTCTTCTGTAGCACAAGAAAGAAAGACCTTACAAGCAACCCGTATTACTCAAGCCCCAAAAATTGATGGAAAACTAGATGATCAGGTATGGGTCAATTTGAGAAAATACTCCGATTTTTATATGCTCGAACCGAGCAATGAGGGCTTGGCTTCAGATGATATTAGAACCGAAGTTCAACTGGCCTATGACGATAAAAATGTCTATGTAGCAGCCTATATGTTCGATCCAGAGCCTGAATTAATACCAAGGCAGTTTAGCCAAAGGGATAATATTAATGTACAGGCCGATGTATTTATGATCGCGTTAAATACCTACAACGATGGTATCAATGAAACCAGATTTTGGGTAACTAGCGCTGGTACCATTGCCGATTCACGCGTTACGCAAAACAACCAGGATTTCGGGTTTGACGTTGTATTTCAGTGTAGGGTATCCTCTGATGAAAGAGGTTGGTATGCAGAATTTAAGATACCGTACAATACCCTGCGTTTTCCAGTAGTAGATATTCAAGATTGGAGTGTCAATTTCTTTAGACGACTAATACGCCAAAATGAGACACATACCTGGAATCGCATCGATAAATCCATAGGGAGAGAGTCTCAGTATAACGGAGTGGTCACAGGCGTATCTAATATAAATCCTCCGGTACGACTCACCTTTTTCCCTTTTGCACAAGGGGTTTACAATGTGGTTGATGGACAAGGCACTACCGAATTTTCTGGGGGAATGGATCTAAAATATGGTTTGAGTGATAGTTTTACCTTAGATGCTCAACTCATTCCAGATTTTGGACAGGTAACCTTTGATAATGTAAGGCTCAATCTTGGGCCGTTTGAGCAAGTATTTGGGGAGAACAGAGCCTTTTTTACCGAAGGTGTAGACCTGTTTAATAAAGGTGACATCTTTTTTTCAAGACGTATTGGTAATGGTCCGTCTGGACGTGTCACCGATCTGGCAGACAACGAAGAGATTACCAACTTTCCTGGAAAGGTAAATTTGCTCAACTCTATAAAAATTTCTGGACGTACCAAAGATAATCTGGGAGTCGGTTTTCTCAACTCAATTACCGAGGAGACCTTTGCGGATATTAGAAATGTAGAGACTGGTGAGCAAAGGCAGGTTCTTGTAGAGCCGTTAACCAATTACAACGTTTTTGTACTGGATCAGCAATTCAACCAAAATTCTTCCATCTCTGTCATCAATACCAATGTAACTAGAAGCGGTAGCGACTTTAGAGATGCCAATGTGACTGCATTAGACTTCAATATTGCCAATAAAGAAAATAGTTTTACAACCGCAGGCCGCGCAGTGGTGAGTAATGTAAGTAATCCTGGGAATTTGGTGACGGGATTTAGATCAGAGCTTGATCTTTTTAGAACAAAAGGAAATTTTAGATATGGTGCAGGTCACGATTTTTCTAATACCACCTTTAATATTAATGATCTCGGGCTCAACAATCGAAACAATTTCAACAGTTTTTACGCCAGAGCTTCGTACGAAATCTTTGAACCTACCAAGACCTTTAATAAATACCGTTACAGTTTTAGGGTTAGACATCGCCGTTTATACCAGCCCAATGTACAGACTGATAATTCTGCCTCTTTTGATGTATTTTTTGCTCTTCCCACACGTTTGGCCTTTGGCGCCGATATTTTTGCAGGTGGACAACGTCGCGATTATTTTGAACCGCGTCTAGAGGGTCGGTTTGTTCTCTTTGAACCGCGTATAGGTACAGGTGGGTTTATCTCTACCGATTATCGCAAAAAACTCGCTTTTGATGTGCGCTTTGGATATAATAAATGGTTTGGCAATCAAGACCAAACCAATTATAGACTTAATATCTCCCCCAGATTTCGCTTCTCTGACAACTTTCTTGTCATCTTCTCTTCTTCGTATTCTACTCAGATCAAAAATTTTGGATGGGTAGACAATACCGATACAGAGGTCTTCTTGGGCTTACGCGACATCAATACCATCGAAAACTCTATCAATCTGAGTTATAATTTTGATTCATACAAAGCGATAGATTTACGATTTAGAAACTTTTGGAGTACCGCAGACTATAGCAGTAATATCTATTATATACTCAATGAAGACGGGAGCAGAAGCGTGACCGATTACGACCTTTTCGAACGTAGAAACCCCAATACCAACTTTAATATTTGGAACCTAGACCTGAGTTTTAGATGGCGATTTGCCCCTGGCAGTGAAGCCTCGCTTTTGTATAGAAATCAGATTTTTAATAATGATGAACTCTCTACCCTTGGATATACCGAAAGTTTGAGCAATCTCTTTGATCAGCCTATTCAACATACCCTTTCTCTAAGAGTGACTTATTTTATCGATTTTAATAATGTACGCACCTTGTTTAATAAAGCGGGATAAAGGTTGATTTCTAATTCCATTTATAGTATTTTCAACCTCAAATGATCTTTATGGTAAAGGCCGAAAACATTTCAAAATTTTACGGTGAGCTCGAGGTTCTCAAATCAGTTTCTCTAGAGGTAGCCAAAGGAGAAGTTGTGTCAATTGTAGGCCCCAGTGGTGCTGGTAAAACTACGCTTTTACAAATTTTAGGCACCCTAGATAGACCAGAATTAAAGGATGCTTCTCTCCAGATCAATGGTACAGAAGTGTCGCATTTAAAACAAAAGGCCCTGAGTAAATTTAGAAATAAGCACATTGGGTTTATCTTCCAGTTTCATCAATTACTTCCAGAATTTACGGCATTAGAAAATGTGTGTATTCCTGCCTTTATAGCCAAAACGCCTAAAGCCGAGGCCGAAAAACGCGCCATGGAACTCTTGCGTTTTTTAGGACTTGAAGATCGCAGC
>CAZJWI010000018.1:0-2121 GCA_964549485.1 uncultured Flavobacteriaceae bacterium | reverse complement strand
CTAGATACTACATTGCTACTATGCTCAAACAGTATTTTGTTTTTAACGCCCAGCTAAGCTATGGGTCCCGATGTCGAGGGTAAAGGCGTCTTTAAATTTTTGAATTTAATTTACTTTTTTGCATTGCCCAAAAAAAGGGGCGAACGGTCATTATTGGTCTGGTAGACCAAAAATAGTGAGTAGCCAGGAGGTGTGATGAGGTAAAGTCTAGTCTTAATCTATTTCATCACCCATGACGCTATGAGCTCCTAAACAAAATAAACTCGCGCGCTCAAACAGTATTTTGTTCTTAACGGTGCTCCTAGCTATGGGTCCCGATGATAGAGCTAAGGACGGTTTGTAATAAAAAATCCCTTTCAGGTGAGGAAAGGGATTGTAAATAGTTTGTTATGCGTATTTAGCTCTGCATATTTTTGGCCTCTATGCTCAAAGTGGCGTGAGGTACTAGCTTTAAACGTTCAGGGTTTATAAGTTTGCCAGTGACACGACAGATGCCATAACTCTTATTTTGAATGCGGATAAGCGCGTTTTTTAGATCGCGAATAAATTTTTCTTGTCTAATGGCCAAGGCACTGTTTGCCTCTTTGCTCATCGTAGCGCTTCCTTCTTCAAAAGACTTAAAGGTAGGCGATGTATCGTCAGTACCATTGGTACCATCGTTTAAGTAAGCACTCTTAATCAATTCTAAATCGTGTTGAGCTTTTTCAATTTTTGCTTGAATGAGCTGACGGAATTCTTCTAATTCGGCGTCATTATAGCGTTCTCTTGTTTCGGTAGCCATAATTAATGTTTTTTAATCGCCAATTTGGTTTCTATAGTATCAAATACAATGTCGACACCATCGGCTATGTTATCTGTTAGATTGAGATTTTCTGTTAGTGTTTCATTTTTAATATACGTCATATTATCCAATACCGCCTGATTGAGATCTCCATCTTTTTGGAGGGTGACGTCAATACGGTCGGTCACTTCAAAACCAGCATCCTTACGCAAGTTTTGAATACGGTTTACCAGTTCTCTGGCAACGCCTTCTTTTTTGAGTTCATCTGTAATGACAACATCAAGAGCAACAGTCATTCCTGCATTACTCGCTACAAGCCATCCTTCAATATCTTGAGAGCTAATCACTACATCATTGAGCTCCAAAGTAATCATTTTTCCGTTAATATCGACCTTGAGTTCTCCCTCGCGTTCAATGGTTGCTATATCGTCGGCATCCAAACTATTTATCTTACCTACTACTTGCTTCATGTCTTTTCCAAATCGAGGTCCTAAGACTTTAAAATTAGGTTTGATTTGTTTAACAAGAATGCCCGAGTCGTCACTTATCAGTTCGATCTCCTTCACATTAACTTCAGATTTAATCAAATCTGAAACAGAGACAATAGCCTCTTTATCAGACGCAGACAACACTGGTATCATAATGCGTTGCAAAGGCTGACGTACTTTGATTTTTTCTTTAGCTCTTAAAGAGAGTACCAAAGAACTAACCACCTGAGCCATTTGCATCTTTTGTTCTAACGCTTTGTCAATGTATTTCGTATCGCTTACAGGAAATTCTGCAAGGTGAACGCTTTCATAATCTTCTTTCTTGGTGATTTGATTGAGATCCTGATACAGACGTTCCATAAAAAATGGAGCCACCGGAGCACTGAGTTTGGCCACGGTAATCAAACATTCGTACAAGGTCTGATACGCCGAGATTTTATCTGTCTCGTAACTCCCCTTCCAGTAGCGTCTGCGGCTTAAACGCACAAACCAGTTCGACAGATTTTCTTGGACAAATTTATCGATTGCTCGCGTAGCTTTAGTAGGCTCGTAATCAGCATAAAAGGTGTCCACTTCGGCAATTAGACTGTGCAATTCTGACAAAATCCAACGGTCTATTTCAGGTCGTTGATCTAGGGTTATTTCCGCTTCCGCGAAAGCGAAATTATCCAGATTGGCATAAAGTGCAAAGAAGTTATAAGTATTGTAAAGTGTTCCAAAAAATTTGCGCTTGACCTCTTCAATACCTTCCAAATCAAACTTGAGATTATCCCAAGGATTGGCATTAGAAATCATATACCAGCGGGTCGCATCAGGGCCATAAGTCTCTAATGTTTCAAAAGGATCTACAGC
>CAZJWI010000017.1:0-13522 GCA_964549485.1 uncultured Flavobacteriaceae bacterium | reverse complement strand
TTTCGGGTTTGGGGCAGATATTCTTTTTCAAAAAACTGTTTTACGGTCACAAAAGCAGGTATCACACTTTCTTCTATCGCCTTTTTGGCGGCCATTAGCAGCTCTTCTCGTTGGGTTTGGGTAAGAGTAGCGGGTAGTGATTTAAAAGGCTGATAATAAAAACTATCGCTGTAATCATCTACAATTTGCGTATTATACGTACTCTGATAACCTTCAAAAATGACCCGAGGTTGAGAAACCCCTTTGGCAAGTCCTTCTCTTAACAAAGGTAGGTACTGATCAACCACATCAGGCAATGCATTGAGCCTATCTATATACCCCAAGGCTTGTTTATAGGAAGTAAGAGGGCGCACCATATAATTCCAACTACTGTGAAATCCAGAATCGGATAATAGTGGATTCAAGTAGCGCTCATAGGTATAATAATCTATGGTTTCTTGTAATTTAAACCGCAATAAAGTAAGCGTTATAGCCTCCGTTTCTGACAAGGTGGCTTTATCGATGGTAGAGAGTTTGTCTAATTGCGCTTTCGCGAAAGCGGCCTCTTGCTCAAAATAGGCCTTAGAAAACAGTCCCATAGGGTAATCTTCGCGATCATAGCCTTGGTGCTCTTGTACCTCGTTGACAAGCTGAGCTAATTTTTTATTGGGTTTTTGAGCCTTTAGAGATGTGGCAAACAACAACAAGCCTAGAAGTACAACAATTTTTTTCATAAGTCTTAATCCATTAAACATACAATCGTCTTTAGATTTTTAAATGCATCACAACCCTTAAGCGTTCTATCCTGACGTCATAATTTGTCATCCTGGCATTATTTCAAATAAGTAGGGAGCAGACTTTCAGGAAAATCTTGATAACTAAACGGTCTGACCCATCTTAAAATACTCTGAGTACCAATGGCACTAAAACGCGGATCCGAACTTGCCGGATAAGGACCGCCATGGGTCATGGCTGGGCTTACTTCGACTCCCGTAGGAACCCCATTAAAAATAATGCGACCTACGCGACTTTGCAAAGCTTTGATCAGAGTTGATAATTGCGAATGATCTTGATCTTCGGCGATAATAGTTGCTGTAAGTTGCCCTTCTAAGGTATAAATAATCTTTTCTAATTGATCGCGATTTTCACATTGAACCACTAGCGAAAACGGTCCAAAAACTTCTTGTTGCAAGGCAGCATTAGCTAGAAATACATCACCGTCTACCTTTGCAATTTTTGGAGCTGCCATTTGGCCAGTCTCATCTTTGGACTCATTGGTAACAAGATGCACTCCGTCTGCCGTTGCCATCGTCTTGCTATCTTGGGTATAGGCATTTTTGATGCTCGTATGTAACATGCATTGAGATTGCTGTGTTTCTATACTGGTTTTCAAATGCTGTATAAATCGATCTAAGCCTTCTCCTTTAACGGCCAATATAAGTCCAGGATTGGTGCAAAACTGTCCTGCTCCCAAAGTGATTGAGCCTGCATAGGTCTCGGCTATTTGTTGGGCTCTGTGGGTCAAGGCATTTTGTGTAATCACCACTGGGTTTACACTACCCATCTCTGCAAAAACTGGAATGGGTTCTTCACGTTGGGCAGCGATATCATATAAGGCCCTACCGCCTTTAATACTTCCTGTAAAACCTACGGCTTTAACATCAGGATGTGCTACCAGTCTAGCCCCTACTTCATTGCCTGAGCTATTAAGGTGACTAAAAACGCCATCGGGCATTTGGGTTTGCTGCGCTGCCTTAATGACGGCAGAAGCTACAAGTTCACTCGTGCCCGCGTGCATGGGGTGTGATTTGACGATAACCGGACAACCTGCCGCAAGAGCACTTGCAGTATCTCCTCCTGCAGTAGAAAAGGCCAACGGAAAGTTACTAGCACCAAAAACAACAACCGGTCCCAGGGGGATAAAAACCTTTCTTAAGTCGGGTTTTGGGAACGGTTGTCTTTTAGGATCGCCAGGGTCTATAGTAGGATTACGCCATTTTTCGTCTTGTATTAGGTTGGCAAACATACGGAGTTGACCTATAGTACGGCCACGTTCACCTTGGGCTCTACCTTCAGGGAGTCCACTCTCTGCAACATAGGTTTGAATTAAGACATCACCCAAATCAAGTATGTTTTGAGCTATGGCTTCCAAAAATGCAGCGCGTTGTTTGCCCGAAACCTGCTGATAGATATCAAAAGCCGCTTTTGCCTTTGATACAGCTTCATCTATCTCTTGCTCACTGGCCTGGTAAAAGGTCCAGGGATTTTGCTCATTAGCAGACGGATTCAGCGTTGTATACGTCTTGTCGCCTTTGGCACTTTGAGTATTTCCTATGTAATTCTTACCAGTAATCATAATTTTATTTTTCTTTTTTAAAGCAAGTCGTTGTTGATGCTCCCTAATATTAACAGGCTTGTGAACGGGTGTCACCGCACTAGGATACTGAGCTAGCAACGCAGCAGGCCTTATAGGTCTTTTCTGAAAATTACCCCCACAGTTGGGACACACCCCTTCCAAAATTTCTCTCACGCAATCTAGACAAAAGGTACATTCGAAAGTACAGATCATGGCCTGATCCGAATCAAAAGGCAAAGACTTTTGACAATGTTCGCATGTGGGTCTAATTTCTAGCATAAAATGCCGTGATTCTTAATTATCATAAATTTTTATAGTCGGGCAAAGTTGGTCTGCTATCAAGGCCATCGGTTATCACCTTGAGAACGTGTGCTCTCTCTGCGCCAGATAAAGGCAGTCGCGGTGGTCTTACATGTTCTGTTCCTATACCTGTATGAACCTCAGCGAGTTTGATATTTTGTACCAATTTTGGATTGATGTCCAATTCTAAAAGTGGTAGAAACCAACGATAAATCTCCAAGGCTTCTTGAATTCGCCCTAGGCGTTGTAACTCGTAGATGGCAACAGTTTCGGCAGGAAAGGCATCAACCAAACCAGCTATCCAGCCATCGGCACCCATAAGTAGCGATTCTAGTGCCAAGGTATCTACTCCGGTCATGATTTTCAGGCGATCGCCAAAGGCGTTTTTGATACGGGTGACATTAGAAATATCACGGGTTGATTCTTTGACCGCTTGTATATTATCGTGTGTCAAGAGCTGATCAAACATATCTAGAGTCACCTCGATTTTATAGTCAACGGGATTGTTGTAGACCATAATTGGCAAGTCTGTATTATTTGCTACAGCACCAAAATAGGTAACCACCTCCTGATCACCTGCCTTATATCGCATAGGGGGTAACATCATTAGCGCGCTAGCCCCATCTTCTTGAGCTTTTTGAGCCGAGGCAATAGCAGCTTTGGTTGTCTGTTCGGCTATATTGATGAGTACAGGTACTTTTTGATTTACAAGCTCAACAGTTGTACGGGTTAAAATCCGCTTTTCTCCGTCCATGAGCGTACTTGCTTCTCCTAAGGTTCCTCCTAAAACGATACCGTGCACGCCAGCCTCAAGCTGGGCATTTATATTTACGGCAAACATATCCAGATCCAATTGATCATCAGGGGTAAATTTGGTGGTGACGGCAGGCATGACGCCTTTCCATTGTATACTCATATCTCTTAAATTATAAGGCTGTACTCTTTTAAATCTTTATCTCAAAAATGCCTGCTAGCTCTAGCAAGACATTTACTTGTGATCTAGATCAAAAATAAATAGTTGGCATGTGATTCGATACACGGCAATTATCCAATACTATGCGTATATTATCCAAGTTTTTTAATTTTAATTACTCAGCAACCCAAAAAAGTACCTTATTTTGAAACGGCCTTTACCCTTTAAAATCCCTAAGCCTTCTAATACGGCCATTATTTTTCAGGTGGATCAAGGTCGTTTTTATGCACAACTGCATCAACACGAAGAGTGTCAGATCTCCTTAATTGTTCATGGCAAAGGGAGACTAGTGGTTGCCGATGCTGTACATTACTACAAAAGCGGCGACCTCATCATTTTAGGTGGGCAGCAACCCCATGTTTTTAGAAATGACGACGAGAACGGAAGGATGCACAGCGTATTTTTTAGTCCTTCAAGTTTTGGCACAACCTTTACCAGTTTGGAAGAAGGAAAGGGGGTGGCTTCTTTCTACGCTTTCGCGAAAGCGGGATTTAAACTACAAACCACTACTGCAATAAGCGCTCTTTTTGATCATTTGAGCCGAGCAAAAGGCATTTATAAACTCTCCTACTTTTTACAATTAGTCGCGGTGTTACAGGTTGCCAAAAAAGAGCAATTGTCATCCTTTGTCTATCAAAAAAAGATCTCTGAGGTTGATGGTCAGAAGATGAATGCAATTTTTGAATATTCGCTTCAACATTTTGCAGAGCCAATAACACTTCAACAAATCGCCGCTATTGCAGCTATGAGTCCTAATGCGTTTTGCAAATATTTTAAAAAGCGAACCAATAAAACCTACTTCCAGTTCCTGACCGAAATGCGTATCGCACACAGCTGCAAATTATTACGAGACAGACCAGATGTGAGTATTGCAGAAATAAGTGAAGCCTCGGGTTTTCAAACCCTTTCCCACTTTAATCGAAAATTTAAAAGTCTTCAGGGTCGCTCTCCTAGAAGTTACCGCGATAAAGAAGTTGAAGGTGCTCCTACTAAACTCTATTCCTAATTTCCTTTCATTCGATTCCACAAGGTCTCAAAAAGCCCTTGCATCACGCTGGGGTCTGGTCTATCTTCAAAAACCTGTATCTGTCCGGTTGGTGTTTGTTCCAAACGGTAACGGAAGACAAATTGACTCTCGCTTTGGGGCAATGGGATCAATCCAAACCTCAAATCGTTAAAATACCAATAGCCTTCTTCATAGTCTAGTAAATACCAACCTTGTGCTACATCGATAAGGCGTTGTACCTCTGGGGTATTTATCATCGCGCTGGCTGCAGCTCGCTGTTTTGGAAAGCGTTGCCAAGTCATAGGCTGGGAGTCAAAAAAGGAATAATCGCTAATTAAATAGGCATCTTCGGTATCGACATTGGCATTCCAAAGTATGGTATTAAATGGCGCAGGGCGCGTCGAAAGCTGGCTGTAGGTGATATTTTTTGATTGTAGATCTGAGGTGATGCGATAAAAAGCAATCCCCTTTAATAGGACGGAGAGCAAAAGATAAGCAGTGCTCAAGTAAATACCAGCCCAATTGCGCTTATGGCGTTGTTGAGACCCTCGTCTTGATAAAGCTGCACCCAATAAACAAATTAGAAAAGGTAGGGTGTACAAGGGGTCGATCACAAAAATCGAATTAAATGCCAACCTCCAGTCTAAGGGCCAAAATAGTTGTGTGCCCCAAGTGGTAAAGGCATCCAAAATAGGATGGGTAAACAAGCCCCAAAAGAATAACCAGGCCCAACCGCGAATCCCTACATCTGGCCGCTTTTTAATTTGATGAACCAACCCACCAAGCAAAGGCGCCATAAGCACAGCAAAAATGATAGAGTGGCTTAATCCGCGATGAATTTCGGTGGCGGTGATGGTATCGGTAAGGTATCTGGCCGCTACGTCCAAATCTGGAATCGTACCGGCAAGAGCACCCCAAAGCATCGCCCTGTTCCCAATTTTTTTTCCTAACACCGCTTCTCCAACGGCAGCTCCTAATACGATTTGTGTAAGACTATCCAAATAGCTTATTATTTAATTTAAGAGATATATAAAATTCACAAGAAATACGACAAGTATCACAAAGACTAAAGTAGAATAGCCATACCTTTTCTTGAAGCTAATCTCTAATATAAAAAACACAACTATTGGTAAGATAAGTCCGCTAAAAATGCGCAACGAATATAGCTCGGATAGCTTGTTTTTGGTTAAAACTACCTCGTTAATTTCTTTAAATATGGGAGAGATTTCTATCGTCAGGGTATCTCCTACTACTGCGACGGCAGCAAAGTCGTTTGTGGTGCGAACCACATAATTTTCGGTCGATAAATCAGAGACGTAATAATAATCGCGGAAGCCGTTTTTTTTACTCGCTATTTCTCTAGATTTATAGCTAATAACCTCGCTCACTTGAGGTCCAGGCCAGAAAAAATCAATAAGCACAATCAGACCTAAAAGGCCAAATAATAGGTATATACCAGGTAATATGTGCTTTTCTAAGGTCATCTTTTATTCGACTATATTCATCTTTTTTAATAAAAAACTAGCATTCATATTTTGACATATCCCCGGTTTAAAACTATAGTCAAAATATAATTCGTCGTCTTCTATACGCGCGTCAAAATAGTAATTAAACACCTGGTCGAGCTCCTGGGCAGCTGTACACAAACTCAGATCGTGAGTAGCGATAATACCGGTTGCTTTTAAACTTACTAATTTATCGATAAACTTACGCGATCCAATGGCTTTGTCTGTACTATTGGTCCCTTTTAATATTTCGTCCAGGATGATAAAATAACGATCTTGCTGTATCTGATTTACCACAAACTTTAGTCGTTTGAGCTCACTAAAAAAGTAACTTTCATCATCGGTGAGACTATCGGTGGTGCGCATGCTACTTATCAATTTAATCGGGCTGTAGCTGGCAGATGCCGCACAAACAGGTAAACCCATATTACCCATAACAATTTGTAGTGCTACCGTTCTTAAAAATGTACTTTCCCCAGCCATATTGGCGCCAGTGATGATAAAAAAATCTTCTTTGAGAATCTTAAAATCGTTTGGAACCGCCTGGTTTGGATCTAGCAAGGGGTGAGCCGCTGCGGTTGCATCTATGGTCACTGCTGAGCTGGTAATGACAGGAAAACTGTGATTAGGATGATTAAAACTATAATTGGCCAGACTGTTATAGGCATCAAAAAAGGTGATGGTGTCAAACCATACAGCCACCTGTTCTCTATGGGTAATCACCCACTGTTCTATAGCGACTCCAATGCCTAAATCTCTCAGAAAAAAACCATTGGCAATAAATCCTATTAAAATATTATTGCGCTGATCCAAACGATCTAATAAACGAGAAAATGTATACAACACTCCCGATGCACTTTGGGTGGTATTGCATACAGGATAGCGCTTTCGCGAAAGCAAATCACTTTCAAATTCCTGATGCTCTATGGCTTCTAGCAATTTGTGATATTGCTCAAAGGTAGATTGTGCCTGAGAGGTATAAGTGGCCAAAGAGCCCACACTTTTTAGATAGCGGCCGCTAATGGCTAACCCCAAACCAAAGACCCCAAAAACATAATACCCCGGTAGTACATCGAGGAAGTAGAGCGTGAGGACTGTTATACTTAAGCCTGAAAAAAGTCGACTCCATAAAATACCAGAACTTGGTAAGGCAGCCTGATAGTCTTTTAACCAAGCAACTACCGTAGCGGCCGATATTGTTGTTGAGACCAACTTGGCAACTCCAGAGAATTGTTGACGCCAATGGGGCAATTGAGCTAGTTCTTGAATGGCTTGCTGCTTGTCGGGTATGGCCTCTATATCGTTAGACACTAACATGCTAGCTAAATATTGCCTCCCACTTTCTAAGGCTGTACGATTGAGGTATTGAAAAAACGAGCCATGACCAAACAAGTCTATATCCCTACTAAAAAAATCTTGCTCCGGAACATACTGCGCCCCATCAGGGAGGTGATCAAACTGCCTCTGGCCCACTGCTAATTCGGTCTGGTTTATCTCAATAAGCGCTTGGACTAATTTTTTTTGATAAGAGATTTTACTATGTCTAGTAACAAGCCATAAAAAAATGGCAATGATGACAATGAGTAATCCCAACATTAATTTTATATGTCCAAAAGCCATATAAACCGTTATGGCACCAATAACAAAAACCGTCAAACGCAACAAACTTGACAAGTTCAATTGGCGTTTGAGTGCTGTAAGTTTGACCTTATAGGCCTCGAGCTCTTGGGTATAAAAAGCAGTTGGTGGCGGGGTATTTTTAAGGTTTTTCATTGATTGTTATAAGGCATCGAGCTCAGCTCGCAATTTTTTGGTCATTTTGGAGATCACAAGCTGGTAAGAATGATCGATTAACTCAAATAATAAAGCAGGTGGAACTTCGCTGATATTTATTGAATTCCAGTGCAACTTATTCATGTGAAAAGCTCCGGTTATAATCCCGTCATAGCTATCTCTGAGCAGTACAGAACGTTCCGGATCACATTTGAGGTTAACACTTGCCGGTATGCGTTCAAGACCACTTAAAGCAAACATTTTACCCATTACTTTAAAAACAAGTGTTTGCTCGTCAAAGGGAAAATCTTCTGTCACTCCTTTTTTTTGAAGACAATAGCTGCGAAGCGTTTCTATATCCATTACTTTTTGATTTTGTAACCTATAAGTGGCTGGTTGTCTGTATAAATAATCAAATCTCCAGCCTTAGTTTTGGCAGTGATCACAAATGTGAGTTGTCCGTCTTTATGCTCAAAAGCAACCTCCTGAGGTGACTGGCCATTTATAGAATAGGTCACTGAGGCTGGCTTCGCTCTAGCTATCTT
Organism: uncultured Flavobacteriaceae bacterium; assembly: GCA_964549485.1. Classification (GTDB taxonomy): domain Bacteria; phylum Bacteroidota; class Bacteroidia; order Flavobacteriales; family Flavobacteriaceae; genus Dokdonia. The sequence goes on along the minus strand of CAZJWI010000017.1, from coordinate 5,085 downwards.
AAAGACAATCCCGTCTTTGAGCTTTTTTGAACTCAGTATACCAGAAGCTGGCGATATCCCAGCTGCTTTTAATTCTCTTTGAATGAGTAAGGGTCTATTTGAAAATTGTGTTCTGGTTAACCGCTGTCCTACATAGGCATCACTAAAGACTTCGGGCATATGGGTTTGTAAAAACTCTAAATGCGGAGTGTCAAAATAGTAATAGGTCGGATCTTTGATAAAACGCTTGCCATCGTGTCTGCCTGCACCCCATGTAGGATCTGTAATAACAGCCTTATTGTCTATAAGTGCCACTAACCACATATGATTTTTGTCAAAAGGTCTTCCTATATCACTAACTCTTGTTTTGGTATCACCCCTTACCACATAGGCGTTAATTTTTAATAACTCGCACAAACGTTCTAAGGTGAGGGCATAACCTTCACAAACCGCCTTACCATTTTGAAGCGTTCTTTCAATAATCTCCTCACGAGATTGGGCCGCTTTTTGATTGCGTTCTTCCAATATGCGGTATTGAAATTTGAAGGCGTAATACTCTTCGGGATCAAAAGCTACATTATTGACCAACCAAGTATAGCCAGCTTTTAACTGGTCTAAGGGCGTATCAAAATCTCTGGCGATAAACAGGGCCAGCTCTTCTGGACTTTTTACGCTTTTAGGATATAGCGAGACAAGGGCATTCACAGCATCTTCCTGTTGAGGATACACCACCGTATGAATAAATACAATTAACAAAAACAACTTACTCAATCTCATAGGCTAGTAATATGAACTGCGTTTTGAAGCTCGCTGGCCTCTGGGACTTCAAACCAGGTTTCCATAAATTCAAAGTCTTCCGGACCTACCTCAAATTGAAATGTAGGTCCCTTCTCTCTATTTCTCTGGATGACGCGCTGGCGTCTTTGGGATTTGGATATATCTAAAAAGTGTACTTTATATTCGTAATTTTTAGCTTTCGCGAAAGCGTAAAAAGCCATTCTCCTCGCCTTTTTGGCAAAACCAAGATCAAGTATGCTACAAACAGCCGCTGCTTCTAGCTGAACGACCAGGCTTTGTATCATCGCATCACTGCGCGCTATGCGTTCTAAAAACCAATCTACTCCATCGTTGGTCTTTTTGTCTGGCAGAAATAAAGTTTTATTCCAGTGATCTATAGAAAATATAACACCCTGGGTTTGCTCTTTGAGCATCTGTGCATAGGTTGTTTTACCCGCTCCTGTATTTCCCAAAATGAGGTGTATCATAAGCGTGCTTTAGGCAGGTTTGCTTTTTGTGGGTTCTGCAATCCTATAGCTTCGTATTGTAGTGTCCAGCCTATGGTACTGACCAACTGGTCTATGAGCTGTATAGTATCTGCTGCTTGCTTGTTAGCCTCTTTAAACAACCCGCTATTGGGAACCTTGTCAATGATATGCTGTTTGGCCTCCTTATTTATCTCGGTGAGATCGGCGCTGGTTATAGGGTTGGCCCACCCTTCTTTTTTGTTGTAGAATTTGATATCGGTCTCTATAGACAATAATTCTGGCTGAGGAAATCCGTAAAGCCGTATAACCTTTTGCTCAGTTATGGCCTCCATCTTTATTTTGGTAAGATCAAATCCAATATGGGCTTTGGCATCAATTAACACCAATGCTTTTTTGGTACCCAACAACTTTGACACCCATTTGTCTTTTAAACTTTCGTAATGATAAATTTCGGCAAAATCACCTTCGACAGTAATAAACTTACAAACGGTTCTGATTTTCTCCATCAAAATCACAGACTGACCTTGTGCCCGTTTTCTCCCGCGATATGCGCCATAGCGCGTATAGAGAAAATAGGCAGCAATACATCCTATTGCTAATCCTAAGAATAAAAACTCCATAGCCGTAAAGATACAAAGTAGGTAGCTATGAGCCACCTCAGTCAGATTAGAAAGCGACTACCGGTCTAAGTGCGTATATTTAAAACCACGCTCATATTTTAAACCATATCCAAGCATTCTATCGAAAGCCGCATGAGTAAAGAGGAGCAGCCCAATAAATTGGACAACTTCAATTTCTGAGAAGACACCCAAAAGATATAATCCTATCGCCAATCCCTGGTGATGAAATAGATTATAACTCCAGGCCCCTATTTTGGTATTGATTAAATACCCAAGCATCCCGATATCAGGTGCCAAAAAAAGCGCTGCAAACAAACCCCAGGAGTAGGACAACAATGAAAACAGATAAAGCCCCAAAACACAATGTGCTAGAGCTTCTAACTTGAGGAGGTAACGCATAACTACAACTTAGTTTATTTGATATAAAATAGGTTTTGAAGGTGTGGCATCATTTTCAAAAGGTGCGATTTGCAAATTGAGGATATAGATGCCATCCTTGACGGTATGCCTCACGTAAATCATCTCGGTTATGGTTGCATCGGTGCGAATCTTGCCTTCGTAATTCCAAAAAGCTTTGTGTGCCTTTAACTCACCGTCGTCCTTTTCTTTATCTACACTTGGCAGATCTATAAGTAAATGTTTAATACCGCGTTTGCGCAAACTCAGCATAGCTTCCTCTTCCAGATAAGGCCAGTTGGTATGTGACCATTTCATATTGAGTTTGTCTCTGCCATTGGGTAGCGTTCTAATAATCAAAGCCTCTGGAGCAGTGTTACCCATTTGATAGTTCAGCTGTTTTTTGGATATGATAAAGTCATCTCCAGAAGGTTCTGGTGCTACCGTAACGAGTTGAGCCAAAAAGAAGAATGTCTTTAGCCGTTTGTTGATCGAATATTTCTTTTCAGAAATATGACCCACGGTTTCGGTATGAGTTCCGTGTGCATGCGGATTAAAGGTTATGGTCTTAAAGTTGACATCGGCGCCTTGGCTCACCTCTCCTATCCAATCTCCGTCTGTAACGGGGGTGAAAGCAGCTTTGTCAATATACCAAGCCACGGGATGTCTATTAGGTCCTAGCGGAATAGATAAATCGATAGGTTTATTTAGATCTATATTATAGGTTTGACCCTTATGAAATATACTTGCCTTCACTACTTTAGGTTGCTTTTAGGTAAAGGTACAGAAAGTTCGGGTCATGGGTTTACCCTAAATTGAGCAGAAAGAGATCGGCAGCAATACCATCAGACAGAAACTTCCCCTTTTTGGTCACTTTGAGATGATCGTTATCTATAAAAAGTAAATGTTCTTCAAGGTGTTTTTGGCTCTGTTCTAATAGATAGGACTTTAATGAATCCCCAAATTGTGAGGCTACAGCTGCTATGGATACCCCGTTTTGAGTACGTAATCGCGTCATTACAAATTCGTTGTATTGATCGGTTTTGGTTAATACTTCGATCTCTTGAGGTAAGGTATCACTAGTTATGGATTTGATATAGCGCGGGTTGTTACTCACATTCCAGGCCCGACGTTTGCCATCATAACTATGAGCCGAGGGCCCAATTCCTATATAAGATTTGCCCTGCCAGTAAGCAGTATTATTTCTAGAGTGATATCCCGGTTTTGCAAAATTGCTGAACTCATAATTGTGATAACCTGCTGCCTCCATCCGCTTTACTAGAATAGTGTGGTGGGCTTGGGCTACATCATCATCAACTGGGGCAATTATGCCTTTTTTTATAAAGTTTTCGAGAGCCGTTTTAGGCTCTACCGTAAGCGCATAAGCCGATATATGAGGAATATCTAAAGACAAGGCCAGATCAATATTTGCTTCCCAGCGAGCGTTGCTCATCTCAGGAATACCATAGATCAAATCGAGTGAACTATTAGGAAAACTACTGCGCGTAAGTGTGATTGCGTCTAAGGCTTCTTTGGCGTTATGTGCCCTATTCATCAAGATCAAATCTTCTTCAAAAAATGATTGCACTCCTATAGAGAGCCTATTGATAGGAGAGCGAGACAAGGCTTCAATTTTTTGAGGAGTCAAATCGTCTGGATTGGCCTCAAGTGTAATCTCTGGCTGGGGTACCAAAGTATAATGTTGCCTCACGCAAGTTATGAGCCTATCAATTTCTGGAGTCTCCAAAACAGAAGGTGTACCACCTCCAAAATAAATATTGGATACCAATACATCGGCAAACTCGTCTTTTCTCAGAAGGAGCTCGCGCTCAATGGCACGCAACATCTCCTGTTTTTTGCCCATGGTGGTCGAAAAGTGAAAGTCACAATAATGGCACGCCTGTTTGCAAAATGGGATATGTATATAAATTGATGCCATTAGTATATGCTGCTCCAAGAGATGAATCTGTAAATAACAAGCGATAATAAAATCCAAACGCCCGGTCTAAGCCCAAAGTACTTCCTTATTTGAGATAACACAAAACTTATGGCTATTACTTTTTTATGCGTTTTTCATTTTGCTTGACAAAAGATTCCCATCCACTATAAGTATTGGAGGTTACCTTTTTGCCTGTATTGTAATAATGACAGACCGCGGCTGCAAGGCCATCGGTGCTATCTAAATTTTTAGGGAGGCTCTTTAATTTGAGTAGACTCTGCAACATTTTGGCCACTTGTTCTTTGCTGGCATTACCGTTACCCGTAATGGCCATTTTTATCTTTTTGGGCAAATACTCTGTTATGGGTACTTCTCTGCTCAAACCAGCGGCCATAGCCACTCCCTGAGCTCTTCCCAACTTAAGCATACTCTGTACATTTTTTCCGAAGAAGGGTGCTTCGATCGCGATCTCATCGGGGTGATACGTATCTATAAGTTCTAAGGTACGTTCAAAAATCAATTTTAGTTTGACATAATGATCGCTGTACTTGGTCAAAATTAGTTCATTCATTTGCAAAAACTCCATCTGCTTGCCTACCACTTTAATCAATCCAAAACCCATAATGGTTGTCCCTGGGTCTATCCCTAATATGATGCGCTCTTCTGTCAATCGTCTCAAATTTGTGTTACTTTGCCACTATGGCAATATGGTCTTACAAAACTACACAATTCCTAAAGGCTACGATCAAACTAATGATCCTTGGGCTGGCTTTCTATTTTGTAGTGATACATTGGCAGAAAACTCAAGCCCATCCTCAATACAATCAGCAATTGTTATTTGATACAATATTGTCATATCCAAATATAGCAATATTACTATCACTTA
>CAZJWI010000016.1:0-4016 GCA_964549485.1 uncultured Flavobacteriaceae bacterium | reverse complement strand
TGTCCAATCGAAAAAATGGTACTCTAATGCAGATTCTCAACAATCCATCACCACAAGACTGGGATTCGATCTTGGCTCGACCCACTCAGACTATAGAAGACATCCAAGATACGGTACAGCAAATTTTTAAAGAAGTCGCTTCAAAGGGTGATCAGGCTGTAAAAAAGTACACTACTTTATTTGATGGTATCTCCATTGATGCCATTAAAGTTTCGGAACAAGAGATTGCTCATGCTTCCAAGAGTATCTCGCAAGATTTGAAAGATGCCATCTCCTTGGCCAAAGGTAATATTGAGCGATTTCACAGTGCGCAGCAAACTCAGCGTATCACTGTTGAGACCACCCAAGGCGTGCGTTGCTGGCAAGAAAAACGCCCTATCCAAAAAGTGGGCTTATATATTCCCGGAGGTTCGGCACCCTTGTTTTCTACCTTATTAATGCTCGCTGTTCCTGCTCAAATTGCAGGTTGTGGGCAAATCGTATTGTGTAGTCCACCAGACAAAGATGGAAAAATACACCCTGCTATTTTGTATGCCGCTTCGCTTTGCGGGGTAAGTGCCATCTATAAAGTAGGAGGGATTCAAGCCATAGCCGCTATGACTTTTGGTACAGAGAGCATTCCGAAGATGTATAAAATCTTTGGCCCTGGTAACCAGTTTGTCACCGTGGCCAAACAATTGGCAACCCAATATGGAGTGGCCATCGATATGCCAGCTGGTCCGTCAGAGCTCTTAGTGGTCGCCGATGACACGGCCAATCCGGCCTTTGTCGCTTCAGATTTGTTGAGCCAGGCCGAGCACGGTGCAGATAGTCAGGTTGTACTGGTAAGTACCTCTATGGCGGTGCTTGAAGCCACAAAAATGGAAATAGAGAAGCAGCTTCTTGCGCTTTCGCGAAAGCAAATAGCCTCACAAGCCATTTCAAATAGTAGACTGATTTATCTTCCCGATCATCAAACAGCCTTAGATCTGATCAATCAATACGGACCAGAACACTTTATTGTTTGTGTAGAAAACGAAGATTTTTACATTGACGGTATTGCCAATGCAGGTTCGGTATTTGTGGGTAACTACACACCAGAAAGTGCTGGCGATTATGCCTCTGGTACCAATCATACCTTACCTACAAATGGATACGCCAAACAATACAGTGGTGTGCACTTAGATAGTTTTAATAAGCAAATGACCTTTCAAAAAATTTCAGAAACGGGTATTCAAAATATAGGACCAGCGATAGAAGTAATGGCCGCCGCCGAAGGTTTGGACGGTCACAAAAATGCGGTGAGCTTACGTTTAAAAGCACTATCCAAAAAAGGTAATAGTATATGAGCGGTGTAAAATTTGACTTAGAGCGCATTGTGAGGCCAAATGTCTTGGCCATGTCGCCCTATAGTTCGGCTCGTGATGAGTACAAATCTATAGATCGCGATATGGTTTTTATCGATGCCAACGAAAACCCATTTAATAGTGGGCTAAATCGGTATCCTGACCCACAACAGCGTGATCTTAAAACGATTATCGCTAAGCAAAAAGGGGTTTCGGTTGCTCACCTACTTTTGGGTAATGGTAGTGATGAAGTCTTGGATCTGTTATTTAGAGCTTTTTGCCGCCCAGGGATTGACAATGTGATCACACTACCACCTACCTATGGTATGTATTCGGTTCTGGCCGCTACCAATGATGTAGAAACTAGAGCCGTAGCCCTGACAGCATCTTTTCAACCAGCGGTAGATGAAATATTGGCAGCTATTGATGCGAATACTAAAATGATATTTATTTGCTCGCCTAATAATCCTACGGCAAATTTGATGGCAGAAAACGCAATTATCACTTTGGCTAAAAATTTTAATGGGCTTATTGTTATTGATGAGGCCTATATTGATTTTGCCAAGGCCAAGAGCTGGATCACTAGACTTGATACTTATCCAAATCTCGTGATCACCCAAACGCTTTCTAAGGCATACGGGCTCGCGGGCATACGGTTGGGCATGTGCTTTGGGTCTTCGGCTATTATTGCGATTCTCAATAGGATAAAACCGCCATATAATGTCAATAGTCTTACACAGCAGGCAGCCTTGGCCAGAGTCGAAGATAGGCTAAGCGTCGCTCAAGAGATTGAGACCATTAAGACAGAGCGGGCCAGCTTGCTCAAGAAGCTACCCCAGCTCTCTTTTGTAGAAAAGGTTTGGGAATCAGAAACTAATTTTATTTTGGCCAGAGTCGACGATGCTCATTATCGCTACAAACAACTCATAGACCAAGGTATTGTTGTTAGAAATAGAAGCAATCAATTACACTGTGAAAATACCCTCCGCTTTACGGTAGGAACCGCTCAAGAAAACAAACAATTATTAGACACCTTAGAAAATTTGAACTAATGGCTAAAAAAGTGCTATTTATTGACAGAGATGGAACCATCATAAAAGAAACTGCCGACGAGCAGATAGATGCTTTCGAAAAAATGATTTTTTATCCAAAGGTTTTTACCTGGCTGGGAAAAATTGCTCAAGAACTCGATTATGAGCTAGTGATGATCACTAACCAAGATGGATTGGGTACTGAGGCTTTTCCAGAAGAAAGCTTTTGGCCAGTTCATAACTTTATCATGACCTCTTTTGAAAACGAAGGGATTGTTTTTGATCAGGTGTTTTTAGACCGCAGTTTTCCCGAAGAAGGCAAAGACACCCGTAAACCCGGTACTGGTTTGTTGACCCAATATTTTGATCCTCAATACGATTTAAAAAATTCGTTTGTCATTGGAGATCGCCTTACCGATATGCAACTGGCCACCAATCTTGGTGCCAAGGGTATTTTTATCAATGACCAGACGCATTTGGGTACTTCAGAAATTACCATAGACAGAGATCAGTTAGACAAAGACATTGCAATAGAGACCAATGATTGGGAGAAAATTTACAACTTCCTTAAATTAAGAGATCGCAGCGCTACCCTAGAGCGAAAAACCAATGAAACCGATATCGCGATATACCTCAATCTAGATGGTACAGGAAAATCTGATATTGATACTGGGATTGCTTTTTTTGATCATATGTTGGATCAATTGGCCAGACATGGGGCGATGGATTTAACCATCAAGGTAAAGGGTGATTTGGAAGTAGACGAGCATCACACTATAGAAGATACTGCTATCGCATTGGGCGAAGTATTTGCCACGGCCTTAGGCGACAAACTGGGCATAGAACGCTACGGCTTCTGTTTACCTATGGATGATTGTCTGGCACAGGTCGCTATAGATTTTGGCGGTCGCAATTGGTTGGTCTGGGATACCGAGTTTAAAAGAGAAATGATTGGGCAAATGCCTACCGAGATGTTTATGCATTTTTTTAAATCCTTTACCGATGGAGCCAGGGCCAATCTCAATATCAAAGCCGAAGGCACTAACGAGCACCACAAGATAGAAGCTATATTTAAAGCTTTCGCGAAAGCTATAAAAGTAGCTGTTAAAAGAGATGCGAATAAAATGATTTTACCTACCACAAAAGGAATGCTATAATGGATATAGTCATCATAGATTATGGAGCAGGAAATATCAAAAGCATACAGTTTGCGATAGAACGATTGGGGTATAAGGCACGTTTGTCTCAGGATACTAAAACGATACAAAACGCCGACAAGGTAATTTTTCCTGGGGTAGGTGAGGCGAGTTCGGCAATGCAGAAATTAAAAAAGAGCGGGCTAGACCGTCTCATACCCACGCTCACCCAACCCGTATTAGGAATTTGTTTGGGCATGCAGCTCATGTGTCAACACACTCAGGAAGGCGATACCGAAGGGTTAGGCATTTTTAATACGCGGGTGATTCGGTTTGACAATAAGGTCAAAGTACCTCAAATACAGTGGAATACCATTTACGACCTAAAATCGCCACTTTTTAAGCAGGTGGATAACAAGGCTTTTATTTATATGGTCCACAGTTATTATGCTCCTATCACAAGTCAAACTATAGCCACTGCGAGCTACGGTGTGGCCTATGGGGCCGCTTTCGCGAAAGCAAAC
>CAZJWI010000015.1:0-2409 GCA_964549485.1 uncultured Flavobacteriaceae bacterium | reverse complement strand
TCCCATAGCGCTCTATCGCCGAAGCAAAATCAAGGTAGACTGCCTCTCCTGTTTGATTCACTCCATAACCTGCATCGCAGCGTTCTTTCGCAGCGCGAGATGCAACATCACGCGGTACCAGGTTACCGAAAGCTGGATATCGTCGCTCTAGGTAATAATCGCGATCTTCTTCGGCAAGGTCTGTTGGTTTTAAACTGCCATTTCTTATAGCTTCAACATCTTTCTTATGCTTAGGCACCCATATACGTCCATCATTACGAAGCGACTCTGACATTAAAGTCAGTTTGGATTGATGATCTCCAGACACTGGTATACAAGTTGGGTGGATTTGAGTAAAACAAGGATTGGCAAAATACGCCCCTCGTTTATGTGCCTTCCAGGCAGCAGTTACATTAGAACCCATCGCATTGGTAGAGAGATAGAAAACGTTACCGTAACCTCCAGTACCTAATACCACCGCATGGGCAGAATGACGCTCTATTTCACCTGTAACCAGATTACGCGCTATAATACCTCTGGCTTTACCGTCAACAACCACGACATCCAACATCTCGTGACGGTTGTACATTTTTATCTTACCTCGACCTATCTGTCTGTTCATCGCCGAATAGGCTCCTAGCAATAATTGCTGTCCAGTTTGACCCTTGGCATAAAAGGTTCTACTTACCAATACACCTCCAAAAGAGCGATTGTCTAATAAGCCTCCATAATCTCTAGCAAATGGCACACCTTGTGCCACACATTGATCGATAATATTGGCAGAAACCTCAGCCAGACGATATACATTGGCCTCTCTACTTCTATAATCGCCTCCTTTTACGGTATCGTAAAATAAGCGGTATATCGAATCGCCATCTCCCTGATAGTTTTTGGCCGCATTGATACCCCCTTGGGCAGCAATGGAGTGCGCACGACGCGGAGAATCCTGAAAACAGAATGCCTTTACATTATAACCTAATTCGGCAAGGGTGGCAGCAGCAGAGCCACCAGCCAGACCTGTCCCAACAACAATCACATCAATAAGGCGTTTGTTAGCCGGGTTGACTAGATTTATAGTGTTTTTATGATTTGTCCACTTTTCTGACAGTGGTCCTTGAGGTATTTTTGAATCTAATGCCATAAGGTTTCTTTTTTAGTGTGGAAGTTGATTAAAGTGATGATACACCGCTATAAAAATGAATCCCACAGGTATAGCAACGGCCCATAGCTTTGTAAAGCCTTTGAGCGCCTTTGAATATTTATTGTTAAATCCAACAGATTGGAAAGAGGAGGCAAATCCATGCCAGAGGTGTAAAGCTAGAAGCACAAAAGATATTGCGTATAAAGCAACTCTCACAGGACTTTCAAACTTATGCACTGTTTCTGCATAGTAGCGTGTTGGATCTTCTGGAGAAAATTCTACGTATTTGTGAACCATTTCTGGAATCCAAAAATCATAAAAGTGCAATCCTAAAAAGGCCAAAACAACCAATCCAGTAATAATCATATTTCTCGAAGTCCAGGGAGCGGCTGCGCCACCCTTAAACTGTACATAATTTACAGGTCGTGCCTTGCGATTTTGCAATTCTAACACAATACCCATTATAAAATGGAAGAACACCCCGAAAATAAGCACGGGTTGTAAGACAAATTGCACCAGAGCATTGGTACCCATAAAATGAGACCAACTATTGAAAGTCTCAGGAGAAATTACCGATGACAAATTAATGACAAAATGCTGTGTTAGGAAGACTACGAGAAAAAGACCTGAAAGGGCCATAGCCACTTTTCGGCCTATCGAAGATTTTAATAATCCGCTCATTTAATTTTGGTTTGGAATAATGTACACAAAAATACGGCGCAAACGTTTTTTTAACAAGCTTTCACGCTTTTATTCGTTCTTATTTAGAATGGATTTAACTAGCTAAAGTATTGTGTTGAAGCCTTGTTTTTAATTATACCCCATATAGCTAGAAAACTTCAACACTTTCAAATAATTTGAATGTTTTTTAAGATTTTATTAAACCCTCAACGTCAGTATATTCAAGGACCACGGCAGGCTGCAAATACTAGAAATAAATCTCAAGGTTAATCATCTAGCTCATCCTTTGCATCGCAGTGGGCATCTTTTAATTCAAATTCGAGAGTGGCGTGTTCTATATTTAAGTCTTCTAACTGTCTGCGTATTTGATTTTTAAGTGCTTCAAGAGCAATTAAGTCATATGTGCTACTCAAAACCAGATGAGCTGTCATCACATTATACTGCCCGTCCATAGACCAGATATGAACGTCGTGTACTTCGGCTATTTCATCAAAGCTCAATAGGGTATCGGTTATTTTGGCAATATCGGCGTCATTAGGTACACCTTGCATTACTATTTGTATGGTCTCCTTTAGGTTTTTGTAAACATTAAACAAAATAAAACCAGC